>JAOZLN010000156.1 GCA_029934845.1 Candidatus Sabulitectum sp. | reverse complement strand
GTGAGAATCTTTTAGGAGTTCTTTCCGCAAATGAATACCTCACAAGAGCAAACCTTATGAAAGCATACACATTCCCGCAGTCAGATACACCTATAGTAAAAGGCAGAACGGTAATAACAGTAGGTGGTGGGAATGTAGCAATGGACTGTGCAAGAACAGCTCTGAGAATGGGTGCGGAACGATCACTGATCGTTTACAGAAGAGCTGAAGAACAGATGCCGGCAAGACTGGAAGAGATCCATCATGCCAGGGAAGAAGGTGTTGAATTCCATCTTCTGAATAATCCCGTACGGCTGGTGGGGAATGACAAGGGATGGATTACCGGTGCTGAATTGATAAAAATGGAACTGGGGAAGCCCGATGCATCCGGCAGAAGAAGGCCAATTCCAATTGAAGGTTCGGAATATATAATGGAAACCGACATTCTGATCGTTGCCATAGGCAACAGCCCCAACCCTTTGGTACCCAGTTCATATCCTGATCTTGATGTAACAAACTGGGGTGGTGTAATAGTAAATGAGGTTACCGGCCAGACCTCGGTTCCCGGAGTTTTTGCAGGTGGGGATATCGTGCTTGGAGCAGCCACTGTGATTCTTGCAATGGGTCACGGCAGGCGGGCAGCAAGAGCAATGAACCTTTACCTTTCGTCTGGAAGATGGACAGATCTTGAAGATGGACTGGAATTGTGCAGAGCAGAAGTTCGATAAAAATCAGTAGTTCTTGACTTGGGGCGGGGTGAGTTTTAGCGTTCACCCAACCGGAGCAATTATTTACAACAGAGGAGGAATCCATTGAAGGGTCGAGTACTCGTAATAGATGATGAAGCTGAGATTCGCAGGAACCTTACCTTCGGCCTCACGCAGGAAGATTATTCCGTTGTGACATGCCCGGATGGCATATCGGCAATTCACGAGCTGAATCAGTCCAGAAACAAAGGGCTTGCATACGATTACCTGATAACAGATATCTTCATGCCTGACATCGACGGGCTGAAAATTCTGAAGGTTATTAAGAATCAGTATCCTGACCTTCCAGTTCTTGTGATCACCGGTTTCGGAGATGAAAGACTGATGATGACCGCCCTGGCCGAGTACAACACCGGCTTCTTGAATAAACCATTTGAAATACCTGAGCTGGTCAGTGCTCTAGAAGAATTGACCCCGGGTAAAACCGCAACAGATTCCAGTAAAAAGCAGGTTGATGACGGAATGCGTGAATCCGTCAGCGGTTATCTCACAATCAAAATTACCGATTCAGAGAACAGCATGGAAATTTTCGACAAACTCTACTCTATGCCCGGTATTCAATCATGTGACGCAGTCAGGGGAGATTTTGATGTTGTTCTTCTGGCTCAGGCGGAATCAGCAGCTGGGATAGAAGAAGTTTTTGATTCGGTAAAAGCGATGGATGGGATTCATGTTCTTTCAATGTCACAAGTGCAAAGACCAAAACTTGACAGGGATGTTGATCAGTTCATAGACACATATCAAAAAGCTGTTAAGCAGGAAGCACAGGCTGGCGCAAGAAGACAGCCTGGCTCTATGAGCTACATAATAGTAGACATTGATCCTGATTCAATCCAGCAGATATTCACAACTGTATTTTTCATTGATGAAGTTCTTGTCTGTGATGTTATCGAGGATGGAACCAAACTTGTGGGCATGATCACTGGCCATGGTGCTGTGGGCAAAACTCCCAGAATTATCGAGAAACTGAGCCAGATCGATGGTGTTCTCCGTGTAAGAGAGGCAAAAGTAATCAAGCTTTTAGATGACTAACAACATAAACAACACAGAACAGAATTTTTCTGATAATCCCACTGGCCCCGGACGGAGAACTCTCCTCCAGGAGTTTCGGTGATGGTTATGAAGGGAGTGATGAAAACGGCCTCTAAAAAGGAAAGTTTCAACTACAGGCTCTGGAAATACGATGGAGCGCCCGGGGAACTTATTCCCCTGCTGCAATCTGCCCAGGAGCATTTCGGATACATCCCCAGACGAGCTATTACCTACATCTCCGGAGTTACTGCCATCCCCGAGTCCGACATATTCGGAGTTATTACTTTCTACAGTCAGTTCAGACTTCAACCAATGGGAAAATTCGTTGTCAGGGCCTGCGCCGGAACGGCGTGTCATGTTTCCGGAGCCAAAGCCATAATAGACACTCTGGAAGATGAGCTGGGAGTAGAAGTTGGAGACACATCGGAAGACGGTATGTTTACCTTCCTTACAGTGGCCTGTATTGGCTGCTGTTCTCTCGCTCCTGTAATGATGATCAACGATGACACCCACGGAAGGCTTACCCCTGCTTCCGTTAGAAAAATAATCAAAAACTACCGCAGAAAAACAGATAATGAGAGCACAGCAGGTGTTTCCTGATGACTCTACATGAAATTTCTAGGAGTATATAGATGAAGAAGATTATTGTTGGAATGGGCACATGCGGTCTTTCTGCCGGTGCCCAGCCTGTTTTCGACAGGTTAAAAAACCTGTCGGAGTCCTATCCTGACAGATGTGAGCTGTCTATCACCGGATGCATCGGCATGTGTTTCCGGGAACCACTGGTGGAAATACGCGATGAAAAAGGCCGAACCATCTACGGTGATGTCTCCGCTGAATCAGCAGAAGAGATCTTCAACGAGCATGTACTGAACGGCAGAAGGATTGAAGATGAAAGGGTTATCTACGGAGTGGAAAGTGAAGGCAAAACCTTCGGTTCAGAATCATACTTCCTGGATCTTCAGGAAAGAATAGTTCTTCGAAACTGCGGAACGATAAACCCTGAGTCCATTTCCGACTATGAGGAAGCAGGCGGATACGGAGGGCTTAAAAAAGCACTCACCGATATGTCTTCTGAGGAAATTATTCAAACGATGAAAGACTCAGGGCTTCGTGGAAGAGGAGGAGCGGGTTTCCCAACAGGGCTCAAATGGTCTTTTGCCGCATCCAACAGTGGAGACATCAAGTATGTGGTGTGCAACGCCGATGAAGGTGATCCGGGAGCTTTCATGGACCGTTCCGTTCTTGAAGGTGACCCCCACGCAGTTCTCGAGGGCATGATAATATGCGGTAAGGCTATTGGTGCCAGTTTCGGATACATCTATTGCCGTGCCGAATACCCGCTTGCAATCGCCAGGCTGGAAAAAGCCATTTCCGCAGCCAGAGACAAGGGTTACCTGGGGGAAAACATCATGGGTTCCGGAGTTAACTTCGACCTTAAAATCAAACAGGGAGCAGGAGCTTTTGTCTGCGGTGAAGAAACAGCCCTGTTTGCCTCAATCGAAGGAGAACGCGGGATGCCCAGAATCCGTCCTCCGTTTCCAGCTGAAAAGGGACTGTGGCAGAAACCTACAAACAACAACAATGTTGAAACCTTTGCAAATGTTCCCTGGATTATCAGCAACGGAGCATCAGCCTACTCTTCAATCGGTACAGAAAAGAGCCCCGGCACAAAAGTGTTTGCCCTGGCAGGAAAGGTCGTTAACGGCGGGCTGGCCGAAGTACCAATGGGCACAACAATAGAACACCTTGTGTTCGACATCGGTGGAGGTATTAAGAACAACGGAGTTTTCAAGGCGGTACAGATGGGTGGTCCATCAGGCGGTTGTATTCCGGCCAGCTTGAAACACACACCTGTAGACTTCGAGTCGATTCCCGCCACCGGTGCAATAATGGGCTCCGGCGGTATGGTCGTGATGGATCAGGGAACATGCATGGTTGAAATAGCAAGGTTTTTCCTTAACTTCACCCAAAGCGAGTCCTGCGGCAAGTGCACATTCTGCCGCATCGGAACCCTGAGAATGCTTGAGATCCTTGAAAGAATAACAAAGGGAGAGGGAACTCCAGGAGACATTCCAAAACTGGAGAAACTGTCGATTCAGATAAAAGAGGCAAGCCTGTGCGGGCTGGGGCAGACAGCACCCAACCCTGTTCAGACAACACTGCGGTACTATCTCGATGAATACAAGGAACACATAGAGAACAAGAAGTGTCCTGCAGGGGAATGCGAAGCTCTTGTAGACTTCTACATCATTCCCGATAAATGTGTGGGATGCACCCTTTGCGCCAGGAACTGCCCTGTTGACGCCATAACGGGAGTGGCCAGAGGAGTACACATCATTGACCAGGAAAAGTGCGTCAAGTGTGGCAAATGCATAACAAGCTGCAATTTCGATGCAGTAGTGAAACGGTAGGCGCATCATGGACATGATAAAACTTAAGATCAACGGACAGGAAATACAGGCTGCTCCCGGAAAAACAATCCTGGAAGTAGTAAGAGAAAATGATCTGGACGATATCCCGACCCTGTGCCACTCACCGGAGCTGGAACCTTATGGCTCCTGCTTCGTCTGTGTTGTGGAGGTAAAGGGCAGAAGAAACCTTGTTCCATCCTGTGCAACGGCTATTGCTCCTGATATGGAAGTTGAAACCAGGAATGAGAGGGTTCTTGACTCAAGAAAAACAGCGCTGGAGCTTCTTCTTTCCAACCACTATGCCGACTGTGTTTCTCCGTGTACAGAGGGATGCCCGGCCAATGTGGATGTTCAGGGGTACATTGCCCTGTCCGCCATGGGTAACCCGCAGCAGGCGGTAGATCTTATTCGAGAGAAAAACCCCCTTCCGGCAGTTTGTGCAAGGGTATGTGTTAGAAAATGCGAAGATGTCTGCAGAAGAACGGATGTTGACACTCCTGTGGCTATCAACAACATCAAGCGCTACCTTACAGACTCTGAAAATGCCTATGCCACTGAACCGGAATGTCTTCCCTCTACCGGGAAATCGGTCGGAATAATCGGCTCAGGTCCTGCAGGTCTTACCGCAGCCTGGTTCCTGGGTAAGCAGGGCATCAAGCCGGTTATCTACGAAGCAAAGGAACGAACTGGCGGAATGCTCAGATACGGCATTCCAGAGTACAGGCTTCCTGATGAAGTGATGGACCAGGAAGTAGAATACATCAAAAAGGTCGGTACTGAAATTCACTGCAACGTAAGAGTAGGCACCGATGTAACACTGAATGAACTGAAGAATAAGCATGATGCACTCTTCCTTGCAGCAGGAGCCTGGACTGGCAAGGCAATGCGTGTTGAAGGTGAATTTGACACGAACGGCGTTGTTACAGGTGCCGATTTTCTGCCTGAAAAAGCAGACAATCAGGAACCCGTCAGTGGAACAGTTGTGGTGGTAGGAGGCGGTAACACTGCCATGGATGCTGCTAGAACTGCATGGCGTCTCAATGCAGACAAGGTGATCGTTCTTTACAGAAGAACCAGAGCACAGATGCCTGCAGACAAGATGGAGATTGTGGATCTTCTTGAAGAGGGCATCGAGCTTATGGAACTTGCTGCTCCTGTTGGCATCATACAGGAAAACGGCAAACTGAAAGCTCTCAAGTGCCAGAGGATGAAACTGGGAGAGCCGGATGCTTCAGGCAGACGCCGGCCTGTTCCCCAGGAAGGCTCTGAATTTGAGCTTCCCTGTAATCTTGTGATCTCAGCAATTGGTCAGAATACTGTTCTTGAGGGTCTCACAAAGATCGAGACCGGAGAAGTTGAACTGACCAGGTGGAACACCTATGTGGTAAACACAAGAACTATGGAAACCAATGTTCAGGGAATCTTCGCCGGCGGAGATGCTGCAGATGACGGGCCTACCGTCGCAATCGATGCCATCAGAGACGGCCAGAGGGCAGCAAAGTCAATAACTGCCTGGCTTGAGCAGAAAAAGATCACACCGGAGCCGTTTGTGGTTCGCAAAGAATTCTGGGCAAAACCCGGAAAGACTGAACTGGGTGATATCAAGGAATCCACCAGACATGAACTTCACGCAATTGTAGTTGATGAAAGGCGAAACAGCTTTCAGGAAGTTGCAACAGGGTTCGACCCCGAAGACAACGAGCACGAAACAGACAGATGTCTCTCGTGCGGATGCGTCAGGTACGATGACTGCGATCTCCGTCTTTACGGAGAAGAATACGGCGTAGACATGGAAGAGTTCAAGGGCCACGTGCGCAAGCACAAAGTTGATGACAGACACCCATACCTTGTCTACGATCCCAACAAATGCATTCTGTGCGCCAGATGCGTCAGAACATGTGAAAGGGTTCTTCCCATACCTGCTCTTGGGCTTGTGGGAAGAGGGTTCAAAACTGAAATGCGCCCTGCAATGAACGACCCGCTGGTAGACACCAGCTGCATAAGCTGCGGTAAC
>JAOZLN010000155.1 GCA_029934845.1 Candidatus Sabulitectum sp. | reverse complement strand
TGGTGCGGTCAGTTGGAGCGCTTCATTAGCAGAAGACAGGCTTACAGCTGACAAGGAATTCTTTCAACTTCTTTCCTATACTCCTTCTGAGAACCCTCCCAGTCTATCGCGCTGGCTTCAGGTTTTATCAATGTCCGGTGAGATGAGAGAAAACATTAAATTGCTCTGTACCGGCAAGATCGAAAGCATTTTTGGAGAGATCAGTTATACAGGAAACGATTCTTCAAACAGATGGTTCAATATTGGGGCATTCACTGGCCATGGAACCGGACGAATCTCTGGAATTATCTTCGATACAACCGTTATTAAAGAAAAAGAACTGTCTTCGATGAAAGAGACAATTGAGAATATTCAGGCTCAGAAAATGGAATCCATCGGTCGTCTTGCAGGCGGTGTTGCCCATGATTTCAACAATCTGCTCCATGTCATTCTGGGTTACTGTGATATACTGAACAGGGTATCGGACAATGACCCTGTAATAAGGGATGTTTCAGAACCCATAGTTGAAGCAGCGGAAAAAGGCAGGGAACTTGTAAAACAGCTTCTGCTTTTCAGTCGCGATAAGAAACCGGTACTGCAAGCTGTGAACCTTATCTCAATTACTAAAAGCTTCAGGAAACTGTTGTCAAGAATAATGGAGCAGAACATTACAGTTGATACAGAAATTCATTGTGAAAGTGCCTGGATATTGGGTGATCCCGGTCAGATGGAACAGGTTCTTATGAATCTTTGTGTAAATGCGAGGGATGCAATGCCTAACGGTGGAACGATCAGAATCGTGCTTGATAAAATATGTGTTAAATATCCATTCGAAGCCACCTGCGGACTTGTCAAAGAAGGTAACTATATCTCTTTGACTGTAATTGACAATGGCCCTGGAATTCCGGAATCGGACCACAAAAATATCTTTGAGCCATTCTTCACAACAAAGTCTGCGGAAGAAGGTACCGGAATGGGGCTGGCAACTGTTATGGGAATCGTCAGAGAACATTCAGGATATATAGATGTCAGGAACAGGGAAAATGAAGGCGTAGAGATCGTAGCTTTCTTCCCCGAACTGAAAGAAGATCAATCAGGCAGTGTGCATGTTGAAAAGACAGAGGTTTTAGCGAACACTGACAATAAGAGATCTTTTCGTTCAATCTGTATTCTTCTTGCAGAGGACGAAGAAAGAGTAATGAATCTGGCAGTTGAGGGGCTGGGAACTGCAGGGATCAGAGTTCTTCGTGCAGGCTCCGGAAAAGAAGCAGTTGAAGTTTTCAAAAAGAGAAGAGACGACATTGAAATGCTTGTTTTTGATGTGATGATGCCGGAGATGAGTGGACCTGCAGCTTACAAAGAGATCCTTTCTCTCGGCGGCAGCATTCCTGTGGTGTTCACAACAGGCTATGCAGGAGACAGGCTTGCAAGAATTGATGGAAACCACCAGGTATTAAGCAAACCGTACTCGATGAAAGATCTTATTGAGATCATTTACAGAATGACAGACGAAATGGAAGAGCATGACAGTAAAGAATAACATGAACGATCTTTCCCTTCTGGGAAACCAGACAACTGAATTCACCGGACTTGAGGCATTTCCGAATCTTAACCCTGATCGGGACTACACGGTAACTCTCTCCTCTGATGAATTCACATGTGTATGCCCTAAAACTGGTCAGCCTGACTTTGCAGGGATCACCATTAGTTATGTTCCCGATCTGAAAATTGTTGAATCAAAATCTCTGAAACTCTATTTCCTTTCCTACAGGAACAAAGGCGTTTTTCACGAACATGTAACAAACATGATCCTTGATGATTTAATTGAAGCCATTCACCCAAGGTGGTGTCGGGTACAGGCTGATTTCGGGATCAGAGGCGGAATTTCAATAACCGTAGAGGCGGAATACAATAAAGAATAGAATTCCTTCTTCTTAACGCAGATAAGAATAATTTTATTGCTCCGGCTACTTTTCCGCCTGATCAATTTCTTTCCAGCTGACAACAGCATAAGCATTATGATTATGGATGCTTTCGTGATTACGTGCAGTTACTGTAAACTGGGTAACCCTCTGGTCTTTCATAAGTTTCTCTGCCACATTGCGAACAACATCCTCCACAAATACCGGATTATTGTACGCCTGCTCAGTAACAAATTTTTCGTCAGGGCGCTTGAGTATTGTGTAAAGCGGCGCAGATGCGGAAGACTCGGCGATATCCACAAGTTCTTCGATCCACATAATTACGAAAGTACCATCTTCCGCTTTTCTTGTTCTTACATCAATAGTTATGTAACCTCGTTGATTGTGTGCACCAGCGTCGCTTATTTCTCGACTGCACGGGCAGAGCGTGCTTACGGGAACAGTGACCGATAAAATAAAATCTTCTTTCTCTGCGTGTGATTCACCTGTGAAAGCACACGAATAGCTCATTTTAGCTGCTGCGCCGCTAACTGGTGCTTTCCTTGTGAGAAAATATGGAAATTCTATTCTTATCCTTGCGGACTCAGCCTCGAGCTTCTTCTTGAGTTTTTCCAGAACAACAGGTATAGTGCTCCCGGTGAACCTGCATCCTGAAGATGTGAGAACTTCAAGGAACCGACTCATATGAGTACCCTTAAAGTGATGTGGAAGACTGACAGACATAGAAATATCTGCTACTGTAGTCTGTTCTTTTTCCTCCCGGTCAAGAATGGTAATAGGGTACTTTAAATCACTTATCCCTGCCTCCCTTAACGGAATATTTCGGTGATCCGCTGTACTCTGGATATCTTTCATCCTTTGTACCTGCACCCGGTGGATGCGGTTTCTTTTACTTCAATCATTGTTAACTCGAAGAGTGCTGGTTTTATTTTTTCCCATAACCAGATGGCAATCTTCTCGCTGGTGGGATTCTCCAGCCCTGGAATATCATTAAGATAGCTATGATCCAGCATGTTTATTACAGGAGTGCAAATGCTCTTTATTTCTCCATAATCTCGAACCCAGCCGGAGTCTTCGCCTACAGGCCCTTCTATATGCACAAGCACTACGAATGTGTGCCCGTGAAGATTCCCGCATTTGTGCTTATCGGGAAGACCGGGAAGACTGTGGGCTGCATCAAATTTAAATTCTCTGTATATCTCCATTTTTTCTCCTATGGCATTCCTGTATATCGATGGGTTTGAACACTGAGCCGCCATTGCGGGTTCGCCAGACAGTATTCAATAGAAGCCTTCAGATTCTCTTTGTAATTCATGTCAAATCTGGGCTGAATCCAGAAATTGCTGAAATTCAGACACTCAAACATTTCGGGATCCAGATCTTCCTGTGGCCATACGATCTTGATCTCATCACCACTGTTCTGAACAGGTATTTTGTTTGATTTAGGGCTTACACAGATCCAGTCAATTTTTCCGGGAACAGCAACAGTTCCGTTTGTTTCAAGAAGAACTCTGAAACCTCTTCTGTGAAATTCTTGAAGAAGGGACAGATCAAACTGCAAAAGAGGTTCTCCACCAGTACATAGCACACTCACACGGGTTTCCGAGATCCATTTACTGTTCACCGCATCTGCAAGATCAACAGCCGTGCTGAAAACCCCGCCCCCCAAGCCATCAGTACCTGAAAAATCAGTGTCGCAAAAATCGCAACTAAGATTGCAGCCCTCAAATCGAAGAAGCACAACGGCTGTTCCAGCCATTGCCCCTTCCCCCTGAAGAGTCAGGATCATCTCTTTCACACGATAGTTACTTTCCATGTGCTTTATTTCTGTAAACTGCCGGATCGATCAACCCGTTTGCTCTAAAACCCGCAAGCCTTAGAATGCAGGCATCGCAAACTCCACAACTCTCCCCTGACAAACTGGGTTGATAGCAGCTTATTGTCATACCGTAGTCAACTCCCAGTGCAGTTCCTGTTCTAATTATCTCAGCTTTTGTCATGTGAATAAGGGGGGCCTGAATAATTGGTGGATTCCCTTCTACAGCCCGCTTTGTTGCCAGATTGGCAAGACTCTGGAATGCTTTTATGAATTCGGGGCGACAGTCGGGGTAACCACTGTAATCTACTGAATTAACTCCAATGTAAATGTGTCCTGCTTCTCTTGCTTCTGCAATTCCCAGAGCAACAGACAGAAAAACTGTATTTCTGGCAGGAACATAGGTAGAAGGTATACGTTTTGAACCAACATCTCTTCCTTCAGGAACAGGACCGTCACCTGTAAGTGATGAACTTTTAAATGGTTCAGGATCCAGGGAGATAATCAGGTGCTCGCTCACGCGGTAGTGACCGGCTATTTTTCTGGCCAGTTCCAATTCCTGGTTGTGTTTCTGACCATAACTGAAGGAGAGTGCTGTTACCTCCATCTCTCGGGATGCTGTCATGGCAAGAACTGTTGCGGAGTCAAGCCCTCCGCTTAGAAGAACAACTGCTTTTTCTGCTGTCATTATACTGTGATTTCCATATCTTTGATCTTTGTGAGAAGTGTTCTGTAACTCACTCCAAGAATTTCTGCTGCTTTCCTGCGATTGCCACCGGTTTCTGCAAGAGCAGACAGAATGAGAGATTTTTCTCTTGCTCTGGCAGCAAATGCTCCCTGTTCCACAAGTGAGCCATCATGTTTGTAAGCAGCAAACTCGAGCAGTTGCTCTGTGACAGGCTCCTGCAACGAATTTACACATGCCCGCCTTATAATATTTTTCAACTCTCTGATATTGCCGGGCCAGTTGTAACCGGATAGTGCGAGCAGAGCATCTTGAGTAAATGAAGTACCGTGGTACAATTCAAGATAATGGTGGGCAAGAAGAAGTATATCACCCTCTCTTTCTCTTAGTGGAGGCAGCTCTACCGGAAACTCGCTTATCCTGTAAAAGAGATCTTCTCTGAATAATTTTCTTTCGACCATACTCCGAAGGTCTCTGTTGCTGGCTGATACCACAAGCGCATCTGACTTCAGTTCTTTTACCCCACCAACAGAATGATATGTACCGGATTCGAGAACCCTTAGAAGCTTCCCCTGAAGAGACATATCAAGGTCTGCTATCTCATCCAGAAAAATGGTACCGCCTCTTGCAATGGAAAACCTGCCTGGCCTGGCTTCTGTAGACCCGGTGTATGCCCCTTTCTCGGCACCAAACAGCTCACTTTCCATAAGATTCTCGGGAATAGCAGCACAATTTACTGGAACAAACGGTCCATTTTCTCTTCCACTGCATTGATGAATTCTTCTTGAGAGCAACTCTTTGCCTGTCCCGCTCTCACCCAGGATCAATATGTTCATTCCGCTAACCGCTGCTCTTTCAGCTCTTTTTAAGCTTTCCATATAAACAGCGGACTGACCAAGCATAGAGTCTGAGTAGTTGTAAGATGCTGATGAAAGTTTCTCCAGCAGTTCATCAAGTTTGAACGGTTTACTGATGAAGTCGGCAGCTCCGCTTTTCATGGCATCCACAGCCATATCGATGGTTCCGAAAGCTGTCATTACTACAACAGGGGTACCTGAGGGAGTGTTTTTGAGTACATCAATACCGTTGTACTTTCCAGGAATACAAACATCCGTAAGAACCGCACTGTATGTGTTTTTCCGGACATGTTTCACGGCAGAATCGCCATCCGAAACTGCTGTTACCTTCCATCCGTCTTCCAGAAGAGCAGTTGATAGCATTACTCTCATCCCACGTTTGTCTTCTACCAGAAGTATTTCTTTCATGAATTGTCCTCCTGATGGGGAATGCTTACAGTGAACACCGCTCCCCCTTCAAACCTGTTTTCGGCCTTTATCGAACCGCCCATAGCCCTTACAAGCCTTCTGGTAATGGTAAGCCCCAACCCCATTCCTCCTTGTGCCTCAGCGGTGGTATACATTGGCCGGAAAACGATCTCCGGAGGTTCTGGTAAGCCTGACCCCCTGTCAAACACGCTGAATATAAGAGAATGTTCCTTCAAGCAATCAGAGATTTTCACTTCTACGGTGGAACGAGGCGAGAAACGCAAGGCATTTGTTAAAAGATTCTCTATTATTCTGGTGATCAATATCTCACCACCTGGAATAAACGCTTCAGTCCGGGTGTGACTTTCCTGACCAATCGAACAAGACACCGAATGACTCTCACACAGCTGAGATATTATTGCAACAGCAGTTTCAGTTTTAACAGCGCTTTCTATTGAGTTCTGGTGCGCAAGATTCCTGAATGCTTCCACCATCTTTCGCGCAGAATCCAGCTCTAGCCCCGCTTCGTTTAATATTCCCCTTGA
>JAOZLN010000154.1 GCA_029934845.1 Candidatus Sabulitectum sp. | reverse complement strand
CTAAAAGAGTGCAAAAACAGGAAATTAGTATTATTTACCATAGAATCCACACCTAAAGAAACGAGTAAGAATGAACAAGAAATATGTTTATTATTTCGGCTCTACAAAAACCGATGGCGACCGATCAATGAAACAGCTGCTTGGTGGAAAGGGCGCAAATCTTGCAGAGATGACAAGAATAGATATGCCTGTTCCTCCAGGATTCACAATTTCTACTGAAACATGCGACGCTTTTAACAAAGCAGGTTCTGCCTGGCCAGAGGGGCTTGATGAGCAGATCCGCGAGAGCATCAGCATTCTCGAAGCTGAACTGGGAAGAAAGTTCGGCGACAAAACGAATCCTCTGCTTGTTTCTGTAAGAAGCGGTGCGGCGATCTCCATGCCCGGGATGATGGATACTGTTCTGAACCTTGGCCTTAACGAGGAAACTCTTGAGGGAATATCCAGGCGCAGCGGAAATGCCAGATTCGCCTGGGACTCGTACAGAAGATTTATGCAGATGTTCGGTGATGTGGTTATGAATATTCCTCATCATGATTTCGAGCGTGCCCTGGATAGTGTAAAGAAAAAGAAGGGCGTTAAGCTTGATACCGATCTTGGTCTTGATGATCTGAAAGAAGTAGTTGCTCTTTACCGGAAGATCTACCACGACGCTATAGGAAGTGATTTCCCCACAGATCCATGGGAGCAGCTTAAGCTTTCTATAAATGCTGTTTTCAGCAGCTGGAATAACACCAGGGCGATTCGCTACCGCGAGATAAATGAGATAAAAGGTCTTATAGGAACTGCTGTAAACGTTCAGGCCATGGTATTTGGCAACATGGGTGAAGAATCCGGTACAGGTGTTTGTTTTACCAGAGATCCTGCAAGCGGTAAGAATGTATTTTACGGCGAGTATCTTATGGATGCTCAGGGTGAGGATGTTGTTGCAGGAATTCGTACGCCACTGCCTATTGCAACCCTTGGAGAAAAAGATGAGAGATCCTACAAGGGTCTTCTTGATCTAAGGGAGAGGCTTGAAGCCCACTACCTTGATATGCAGGACATAGAATTTACAATTGAGGACGGAAGACTTTACATTCTACAGACCCGTACAGGCAAGCGTACGGTATTCGCAGCGCTGAATATGGCTGTTGACATGGCAGAAGAGGGTCTGATCGACAAAAAAGAAGCAGTTATGAGAGTTCCTGCCCAGCAGTTCAACCAGCTCTTCGCGCCTATCCTTGGAACAGATGGTAAGGCTTCTGCAAATCTGCTTACAAAGGGTCTTAATGCCTCTCCCGGTGGTGCCTGCGGAAAAGCTGTTTTCACAGCAGAGACTGCTGAGGAATGGAATGCCAGAGGCGAGGAGGTAATTCTCTGTCGTCTTGAAACAAGCCCTGAGGATATTGGTGGAATGGTTGCAGCAAAGGGTATTCTTACAGCACGCGGTGGAATGACAAGCCATGCAGCGGTTGTTGCCCGTGGAATGGGTGTTCCATGCGTTTCCGGTGCAGATGAACTTCACATCGACAGTGGTTCTGCGATTATGGTCTGCGATGGAATTACAGTAAAAGAAGGCGATATCATCGCCATCGATGGTTTTACCGGAGAGGTCTTCTCCGGCGAAGTTCAGGTTCGTCCCTCAGAGATCGTACAGGTTCTCCACGGCAATTTGAAGGCGGAAGACAGTATTTTATTCAAGAACTACGAGAAACTTGTTGGATGGGCTGATGAAATTCGCCGGATGGATGTTCGTACAAATGCCGATACACCCCGCGACACAGAGATGGCTGTGCTGTTCGGTGCTCAGGGTATTGGCCTTTGCCGTACAGAGCACATGTTTTTCGAGGGAGAAAGAATTATCCCCTTCAGAAAGCTTATTCTTGTAGCCGATGATGTGAAGAAGATTCAGGAGAAAATTGCATCCGGCACAGCAGATGCAGAGGCTCTTGAAGCCGAGCTTGAAGCTCCGCTTGCCAGATATAATGAAGCGATATCAGAACTGCTTCCTCTTCAAAGAGGTGATTTCGAAGGTATTTTCCGTGCTTTGAACGGTCGGCCATGCAACATTAGACTTCTTGACCCGCCTCTTCATGAATTTCTTCCTCACGACGCTGACGGATATGCCGAGATGGCGGATGTTATGGGTGTCTCTATTGAAACTGTAGCTCTCAAGGTGGAATCGCTTCACGAATTTAATCCGATGATGGGCCATCGTGGTTGTCGACTGGGCCTTATATACCCCGAGGTGGCAGACATGCAGGTAAGAGCAATAATGGAGGCTGCAGTGAAGGTTGCAGATGAAGGTATTACAGTTCTTCCCGAGATAATGATCCCACTTGTGGGAAATGTTAAAGAGCTCAGTATTGCAAGAGAGATGGCTCAGAATGTTGTGGATACAGTTCTTTCGGAGCAGGGAAAAGCCAGCGACTTCATCAAGTACCAGATCGGTACAATGATTGAGATACCCAGAGCAGCTGTTACTGCGGATCAGGTTGCCACGAAAGCTGATTTCTTCAGTTTCGGCACAAATGATCTTACTCAGATGTGCTGTGGTTTCTCAAGAGATGATGCAGGTAAATTCCTGGGAGAATATGTAAGAATGGGTATCTACGAAAGAGATCCATTTGCATCGCTTGATATCCCCGGCGTGGGTCGTCTGGTACAGATAGCTGTCGACCTTGGAAGAAAGACCAAACCGGGTCTTAAGCTTGGGGTTTGCGGTGAGCATGGAGGCGACCCTGCTTCCATAAAATTCTTCAATTCTGTTGGGCTTGATTATGTATCATGCTCTCCTTACAGAGTTCCTGTTGCCAGGCTTGCGGCTGCACAGGCTATTCTTGAAGCCGAATAGAAGTAAAGCTGTATGACAGTACCTGTGAAAAGGATAGATGTACTCCTTGCCATGGGTAGCCCTGCACTTTTAGCAGTTACAGAGAAGGCTCTTCTTCGGGAGGGTCTTTCTGTAAGATCGGTGGCAAACGGGCTGGACGCAGTAACTGAAGCGTTTTCCATGAAACCAAGATGTGTCTTGTGCGGGCAGGTTCTGGCTGGAATGGATGGAATAAAAGTATGCAGATTCCTGAACACTGTGTATTCCAAAGAGGAAATGCCTGTTATTATCAGTGTTCCAGACGTTAATCCGGGAATACGCAGGAAAGCCCTTAGCGCTTCAGCAGTTGGTGTTGTCGATTATTCTACTCCATTCACCAGGATCATTGAACTGATAAAAGACTGTTCCAGCTCGGTAAGGGCATCCAGCATTCAATCCGGTTTCAGCGTGTCCCGTGAAAGAATCATGTTGATCACTGCAGACAGTCTTGAAGACTCTCTGGAATCCATAGAGACCGTGGTCACTTTCGCTTCGGATCTTTGCAGTGTTACTTCAATTCCTGAGGCATGCAGAAAGGTGGTACTTGCTGTTCTGGCAGGGCTTGGGTTCCAGAGGGTCTGGGTTGGTTCTCTTGATGAGGCCGGAACAACTGTAAAGGCTGTAGCGTTCAGAGGAAGAGGGATAACAGGGGAACCTATTCACCTCTCCGGAATGGCTGGACACCTTACTGTTGATAAGGCGGTAACAGAAGGCATTCAGGTAGCATCATGGGAACCGGCATTCAGGGATAACAGAGAAACCTGGGTGGGTGGCATAGCTTATGTTGATACACCAGTTATTGTTGGTGGAAAAGTTTTCGGGATTATCAGATGTGACAACGGAATTTCCAGGAAGCTGCCGTCGGAGAGCAGTCTGCGAGTGCTAAAAATGCTTGCAGGAGAATTGTCGCTGTTCATAAGGTACATTGATGCGCAGGGGCGGCTGGAAACTTTCAGGAATATGTTTGAGCAGGTTCTTAACAAAATGTCCTGCAAGGTTATTGCTCTTTCTGAAACAGGTTTTGTGGAGGATATTCATGGGAAGAGTAATATTGTTCCCGCAACTGGAGGCGTTTTCAACGGAAAACCCTTAAGCGCTGTTCTGGATCTTATTCCCGCAGAACCCCGCGAGATAATGTTACATGCCGGATTGGATAAACGGGACGCAGATATTTCTTCGATCCCTGTGAACAGCCACGAAAGTATGGGGCTTTCCCTGATGCACAGAGAATCGGGTGGAATTACCCTTCTGGTTTCTGATATGTCAACACATGGTGATCTGGAAAAAAAGATAAAACTTCTTGAATTTGAAACAGATGCTATTGCTTCTCTTGCTGCAGATCTTACTTCTTTGGCGGATCCGGGTGAGATATGCAGAACACTGCTTAGAACTCTTGAATCTTTTTATCCGGATGAAGCGATTGCTGTTCTTGCTGCAACTGAAGCTCCTTCGTCAATAGTACCGGAGAAATTGATCGTTCACGCTGTTTCAGGTTCAGAACACGAAAACATAGCTATTCCTGTTGGAGCAACAATTCAGGTAACGGAGAATTCAACAGAGTCTGGTGTTCTTTCTGAAGCAGTAAGAACAGGAAGAACCATTAACATACCGGATGTTCTTCAATCCGGGATGTTTATGTCTACACTATCAGATATACGAAGCGAATTGGCGATCCCCATGCTCAGTCGTGGAAGGGTTGTGGGGGTTATTGATCTTGAGAGTAACCAGGTTAATAGATTCCGGGAAGATGATATCAGAAGGTTGAACAATCTGGTGGGGTTCACGTCCGGCGTACTGGAAACCGCTCTTCAGCAGACAGAGCTTATAAAGCTTACTCGTCGCGATAGACTTACCGGTTTGTACAACATGACTTTCTTTGAGGAAAGATATCCTGAAGAATTCGAGCGTGCTGAAAGGTACGAATATTCTTTTTCACTGATAATGATGGACATTGATGACTTCAAGCACTACAACGATTCTTTTGGTCATCCCATGGGCAATATTCTTTTGCAGAAGCTTACCCGTGCCATGAGTGATGCACTAAGAGATGTTGATATGCTTGTACGGTATGGTGGAGAGGAATTTGTTTGTATCCTTCCCCTGACAGACAAAGAGGTTGCCGGGGAGATCGCCGAGAGAATCAGAATTAAAGTGCTCGAGGCAAGCAAAAGTATTCCCAATGCAGCAGAACAGCCCAGGGGCTTTGTCAGTCTTAGTCTTGGTGTGGCGACCTTTCCTGTAGATTCCCGGGAGAAGGATGAATTGCTGGAGATCGCCGACCAGAGAATGTACAGAGCAAAAAGGGCAGGGAAAAACAGGGTCTGCTATAACTGAGGTATAAAATGAACTACGATGTGGTCATTCAGGATGGTTTTGGTTTTTACTGTGTAAGAAGGCTGCGAACAGCAATTTCTTCCATGATAGAGACGGCAGGAGGCTGGCCTGCCGGTACTTCCAAAGGGAATAGAGTTCTTTTAAAAGTAAACATGCTTGCGGCAAAGCACCCTTCAAGAGGAATAACAACTCATCCGGCAGTTGTGGCTGCTGTGGCATCTCTGCTTAAAGACAGAGGATGTCATGTAGCCATCGGAGACAGTCCGGGAGGAGCGATTAAAGGTGTAGAGCGGTATTGGAAGAACTGTGGCTTTACTGTGGCAGCAGAGGTAACAGATTCGGAGCTGGTGAGTTTTGAAGGATCTGGATCAAGAAGAGTCTCTGTACATGAACGGGAATATGATATAGCTCTTCCTGTTCTTGAGGGTTACGATTGCAGAATTAACCTGTGCAAGTTCAAGACGCATATGTATACCAGATTGACAAATGCATTGAAGAATTCTTTTGGTATTGTGCCGGGTCTTGGGAAAGCCATGCTGCACATGCGCAGCCCCCGTCCTGTTGATCTTGCTGTTAATATTGTTGATCTTCACGAAATAGCGAATTTCAGCCTGCACATAAGTGACGGAATTCTGTGCCTGGACCGCAGAGGTCCAAGTACTGACGGAAGACGCCGTCATGAAGGATTCATTGCCGTTTCCCGTAATGGGCTTTATATGGATATGGTTTTGTCGGAAATGGCAGGCCTGCAGTGGGATCATCTTGACAGCAATGTGGAAGCGGTCTCCAGGGGGCTGGGCAAGCCATTTGATCAGATAACAGTACATGGAAATCACAAGTTTGTGGATTTTGAGATCCCTGAAAGATCCTATTTGAATTACATACCCCGCTGGCTGGGGTCGGTTGCCAGATTGCTTTTACGTACTGCTCCTGTTGCCAACCAGCTGTGTACAGGTTGTGGAGTTTGTAAAAGAGCTTGTCCGGTGGATGCCATCGAGATCAGGAACGGAAGAGCAATAATGAAGAAGGGTACTTGCATTATGTGA
>JAOZLN010000153.1 GCA_029934845.1 Candidatus Sabulitectum sp. | reverse complement strand
GGGGGTTTCTCTTGGAGACCCAATAAGTGCCAGCGAATGGATAGATTACTACGGTGGGTACGACTCATACGGTTACGGTGGCTACGCCGAAGACGATTACTACTCACCTTCCATTTCTCCCGGCAACAGCTCTATAACCATGAATGTTACAGTTTCTTACAAGATTGACTAACAGATGTTTCTAACACTCATAGTTCTGGCGGGGTTCTTTACAACCCCGCCTGCCGACATAGACCACACACTGACAATTCTGAAAGATACGCTCGCAGGTGCTTCACCCCAGGCACTGGGAATGTTTTTTGCGGAAATAGGTCTGGAAGCAGCACCAGATGAGATCCAACTGTGGGACAGCAACACCTACTGCGAACTTCTTATGGAGTTCTCTGACCTTGCCCCTGACTCCGGCACCCCTGATTCCCTCTTCCCTCTGCTGGAAGGGCTGCCTCTGGAGCTGCTGGATCAATAGTGGGTATTTTTGCGGCAAGCGCATTCTCTGCAGATGAACACATGGCTCAGTTGTTTCCTTCCTCTTGAAAAAGTAACACTCATGCCGGTTACTATTCAACATGGAAGCATTAATACTTTTCACAACCATGCTCTGCGGGCAACCTTTCATATCAGAGGTTTGTTCCAATCCCTTTAATGAAACAACCGGTGAGTTTGTCGAAATTTTCAATCCATCAGACCAGGCTGTAGATGTTGCCGGCTACGCAATCACCGATGGAGATGCTCTTGATGAGCTTCTGCCCTGGGCTGGTTCTTTCCCCCATGCCGGAGTCATAACCGGAACAACCGTAATACCTGCAAACGGGTTTGCCGTTCTTCTGGAAGAAGACTATCCAACTGACCCGTGGCTTTCATTTTCGGCTGGAACAGTAATACTGACCACAGGTGATCACTCTATCTGCAACGGGCTTGCTGCGTCATCAGATCCTCTCACTCTGTATTCTCAGTCCGGGTCTTCACAGAACGATGTTGTTTCCTCTTTTGGAACACCATTTCAATCCGACGACTGGCACTACTGCGACGACGACGGCCTCGATTCCATTCCATTCGACCCGGGAGAAGGCCTTTCAATAGGCAGGTTCCCACTTAACAGCCCAGACAGTGAAGGAAGCTGGTTCACCGGTGAACCAACTCCAGGTGCTTCAACCGAACCTCCTCCCGACACCTTCTTCGTAACTGTAGATTCACTTTCCCTCAGCGATTCCGACCCATTCCCCGGCAGCACAGTTCTGCTTACTGCTTTTGTTTCCTGCTGGGGTACAGTCTCTCCGGACACAGGTGAGGTAATTCTGTTCCTTGACGCAAACGGAGATTCCATCCCCCAGTGGGAAGAAGTGCTTTACAGCTCTCCTGCCTGGAATCTAGAGCCTGGAAACACAGATACCATTGAAGTGACCTTTTCAGCTCCGGAAAATGGCTGGTACCCTGCTGTCTGCTCTGCGCCAGAGGTCACAGCAAGAATTCACTTCACAACAGGGGGCGGCATCAATCCAATAATAACCGAGGTAATGGCAAATCCTCAAAACGAGGACCAGGAGGAATTCATCGAGGTCTACTATCCCGGCCCCGGTGTTTTCCCCCTGGCTGGCTGCTGCTTCACCGACGGTGATGCTGTTGACCAGATCATCCCGTTCAATGGAAGCGCTTACATAAAACCGGGCCAGGCAGCAGTAATTATTGACCCGGAGTATCAGGGAACACTGAATATCCCACCTGACACACCTCTTTTCTCTCCAGGAAACACAACAGTTGGCAATGGCCTCACAACCGACGACCCCATTCTTCTTTACCGTCCAGGGGAACCATCACTATCCATGCTTCTTTCAACTGCAGGTACTCCCATGCTTTATGATGACCCGCTTTTGTGCGATGATGACGGGCTTGATAACATTCCTTTCAACCCCGGAGACGGATGCTCTATGGAAAGAATTTCTTTCACCGGACCCGATGCTGAATTCAACTGGATGGCTTCACTCCCCGGTGGAACTCCGGGAACTGTAAATGGAAATCAGGGGTGGACTGACCTCAGTACAGATTCAATCTGCATTGAAACCATGATCACCGCAGTGGTCAGCAACCGCGGTGTTTTCAATGCAGAAGGCCTGGTTACCATTTTTTCCGACTTTGACGGCAACCTCACCCCTTCATCCGGGGAAACAATTCATGAGCAGATGATCAGCCTGCCTGCCGGGCAAAGTGAAACTCTTATATTTCCGTTCTCTCCACCTGACAGCGGGCTATTTGTAATAGCTGCAACAATTCAGAATTCTGCTGACACCATTCTGTCCAACAACACACAGTGTTGCAGCTTCGTCCCTGCAAAACCAGCATGGCCGGTTGTAACTGAAGTTCTCTGCAATCCAACAAATGAAGACTGCGACGAATTCATTGAACTGTTTTTCCCAGGCCCCGGGCTGGCTGACATCACAGTATTCTCAATAACTGACAATGATGCTGTTGATGCGCTCACACCGTTAACAACCCAGTTCCTCACCGCGGGTAGCTATGCCCTAATTCTTGATCCTGAATATGAGAATGGAGCTATGCCCTACGACATCCCCGGTGAAACTTCCATTTTCTACCCTGCAAACACCACAATAGGCGACGGACTATCCAGCACAGACCCGGTATTGCTTCTCTATGATTCTCTCACTGTCTCAACTTACGGAACGCCTGATGACCCGGAAGACAACATACCCTTCGATCCCGGAACAGACCTCAGCGTGGAAAGGATCACTACATATCACCCTGATCTCCAGGAAAACTGGATTTCATCACCAGAGGGGCCAACTCCCGGGGCAGCTCCAGAAGAAATAACAGAAGGTGTTGACTACTCCATGGTCTCAATTGTTCTTTTGCCTTCCATGGGTGAAGAAACAACCCCTGCTCAAGTTGAAGTCAGATTTACCAGCCTGGGTACGGAAAGCGTTACTCAGGGTTATTTGTCTGTTAAAATCTCTTCAGATAATGAAGAGATCCTTTCCACGGCACCGTACCCGCCAGCTCTGGGAGATACTCTTGCCGTTAGTGTAGAATGGCGGGGAAAAGCGGAAGAGACAGAGATAACAGCCGAACTCTTCTGTTCGGAAGATAAGAATCAATTGAACAACACAGCGGAAACCAGCTGGAACCCCTCCCCTTCATTGTGTATCAATGAAATTTTTTACCATGAAACAGAATGGGTCGAGCTTTTCAATGGCACAGATAATACCGTTTCCCTTTCTGACATCACTATTTCCGATCCCGCAACTTCAATTCAGCTGCCGGCAGAACAACTTCCTCCAGGCGAATTCATTATTCTTGCATCCTGTGAAGACGATTTTCAGCATCACTGGGGCAGTATTGACTGTCCGGTGATTGAACTTGATCCATGGCCCACTCTGAACAATTCCGGTGATTCTCTAACTCTGCGAGACGGGCTTCAACCAATAGATATGATACCCTACACCAGTCAGTGGGGCGGTAACTCCGGAGCCAGTATTGAAAGACGATCTCACGGAACAATGGGCTTCATAAAAGCCAACTGGGGAACATCGGTAACAGGTGCAACACCAGGAGAATCAAACAGTATTGGTGAAGCCTCATCAGATGAATTCCTAACTCTTACTCCAACCATTTTCAATCCTCCGCACACCCCTCTTCGAATCGAAGTAAACCTGCCCATGCAGGCATGCAATGTTACAGTAAAGGTATTTGATGTGCGCGGTATGGAGCTGGAGAATATCTATTCATCAATTGTTCCCGGTGAAGTGTTGATACTGGAATGGCTTGGCAACGAATATCCTATAGGCAGATACATAATCTTTGCAGAAGCTAACTGTGCCGGAGAAAAACTCAGTGATACACAGGTGGTTATACTTGCCCGACCTCTATAGACACTCCACTTTATAAGCTTATTGTTCTCGCCGGTATTGATGGGCAAAAGCGAGTCGGTTCCCCGCCCTCATACGCTACTGCAATCTTGATGCCGTCCTTATGGACATCCAGACCGACATATCTTATTAACACAATGGATCACCCTTCCGGTTGAAGACTCCGATAAGGGTAAGGCACCCTAACCAGAGGGATCGGTCCAACCAATATGTCTTTTTGCAGCAAAAGTCATGCTGACTGGCAGGAGTATTTCTTGAGATCAACTGACAGGTGTTGCTCTCACATTGTATTTAGCATAATATGGTAAATACACTTTGCTTGAATGAAAGGTGGGTCTGCATGCACTTCTTAAGAAATGGATGCCTATTTCTTTTTGCTCTTCATATTACTGCATCCAGTGCATTCTCAGATGGTGGCATTAAAGGAGTTTTAGCTGGGGATGATGGATTCCCCATAGTAGGAGTTATAGTACGTATTATTGATACCACGCGGATGTTTTATTACGATACAGAAACTAGAAGAATGTATGTAGACGAGCTCAATGTGACTATCGCGGTTGGCAGGGATGGTTCTTATTCTTACAGGCTTCCAGCTGCTACATACAGCGTTTCGATATTCTCGGACTCCCTATGCATTCTCCATCGCACAGTAACTGTCATTGATGGATGCTACACAGATGTTAGTATTGGTCATCTGTTAGGTCCTGGCTCTATATCCGGGTGTGTGACTGACGATAGAGGTTCACCTGTAGCCGATGCATACATTCAAGTAGCAGAAACGGAACTGTCCACACAAACAGATTCGTCAGGCCATTATGTCATTGCTGATTTACAACCAGGCACTTACTCTCTTACAGCCAGTGCTTATTCAATGGTTGAGACGGAATGTGATTCCATTCAGGTTCACTATGACCTCGAAACAGAGTGCAATTTTGACGTGCTCTCTGGAAGAGGTCTGCAACCTGCTACGGGATGCATAACGGGCAGAGTGGATAATGCTTTCGGTGAACCTATTGTTTGTGGAGCTGTGATGATCAGAGGAACCGCAATGGGTTCATTGACTGATTCACTGGGCATATATCAGATAAACTATGTTGAACCTGGAACATACACATTGCTGGCTAGCGTCATTGGCTATGGTAGAACCAATAGTCCATCTATAAAGGTTTTCCCCGGCAACACATCAGTGTTCCACTTCACATCTCATGAAACAAACGGTAATGAGATCAAGTATTCTGACTGGGCGCTCCAGCCTGAGTATGGTTCCGAAACACGTATTGAATGACCAATAGAAGAAATCCCTTGAGATCATTTTAACTTCGTGGCTACTGCTGCAATGAAGCAGATGTATCTGTCCTTTTTGTAAAGAATCTCAACGCAATTAAGATGAAGTTCTACTGTTCATCCCCGCACCCAGTAGTGAACACTTATCGAGTTGTAGAAGAAGAAGTTCTATGCATTCGCTTTGCTACACCGTAGTGGTCAGTCTTAGAGCTTCATCCTATCGTATTTAATCAAACTATTTAGCAGTAGAATAACAGCAGGTATGCTAACAATGATTATAGAGACTGTGCCGATCATAGCAGTTCTATTTGGAATCTCTAATGCACTGATGTTTTCTTCAAGAAAGGATATCTCTCCTCCATTGCTATCCACACCTGAAACGATACCGCCATTATAAATCCCTCCATATCCGACGAATTCATTCCTTGATACACCGGTAAGGCGATTCCTTTCTCCCTCAATGAAATGAGATCCTGCGAATGAAATCGTATCTCCATCCAGTGTTACCAATCTGTAAACGGTTTCACTTTGACTAATATCGATATCATCAGGCTTTACCCAGTACTGGTATGTACATGAAGTCATAAGAACTACAAATAAGGTCATTGCTCTTAGTAGAGAGCTACGTATTAAGAAGAATTCCATAAATCCATCCAATCATCAAAGCAGTAATTATTGAACAATATGTATATTTACTGTATGTTACTATTTACAAACATCTTTCGTCAAGGGGTCCAACGACCCTGAGCATTTTATCGGCACCCAGTAGCTGTACCTATGGAACTCAGAACTAACGCGAGATGCTCTCAAGTGAAAAAATAAATACTGACAATTCAAACACTTTGCCGGATTTACCTAAACCAACTTCTGCACAATCAGGTTAAATCGTGAGTTTCAGTTCCAGGACACTCTTCATCATCGTGAAATGCCTGTCAAGCGTATAGATTTCAGCATGATGCTGCTTAGCATTCTGCGCAATAATAAGATCGGGCAATCCAATTCCGTTAATGCCTTTTTTCAAGCAAATATATTGGTACTCGATAATCTCATCCCAAATGATATTCATGCTGAGT
>JAOZLN010000152.1 GCA_029934845.1 Candidatus Sabulitectum sp. | reverse complement strand
ATTCTTCACCGAAAGCCTGCCCACCATCATATCCGGGAAGTCGCTGTTGATAGAATATGTGCCGGTGCTGGATACACCGGATCTGTTTGAATTTCACGCAAGCCTGCACAGGAAAACTCAAGCTTGGGTGTAACACTGTCAGGAATTGCCACAAGACAGGTTATCATGGGCAGCTCAGGATATCCAATGCTGTCTGTAACAGGAGAATCTGTGAATCTGATGAAATCAATATTGTCATATTCTGCTGACTCCCACAAAAGTGGAGTTTGCGCGATGAGAACAACTCTGGAACTGTCGGATACAGTTGTTCGGATCAGGGGAGTATCGGCAATTACAGGAGTAGAAAGTAAAGTAAGAGCAGAGATTAAAAGAGAATAACATGATTTCATAATAATCCATCCTCATCAGCATGAATATAGCATACCAATTATTTATGAATATGGCATGGAAAGGGAGGTTGCGTCAATAGTACTAAGAAGCAGTTCCATATCGCCATCCGCATCAAGGTCAGCAGCCATTGGATGAGCATTGTACAGGAAGTTCTCTCCGGTTACCTTCCATAACTTGTCACCGTCAGTATCGAATGCAGTAAGTGATATTTTCATTAAGCAAAAGAATCATCCGGTCTGTATTCCGAGAACTCCGGGTTATTCTGGAAGAAGGTGTTCATTCTCTTCACACTTGCTGCCACATTCAATATTTCTGACCCTGTGTCTTTAACAACCCTGGCAGGTACGCCTGCGATTGTAGAGTGCCCGGAGAAGCTCTTCCCCACCACAGCGTTAGCCCCGATCACAGTTCCGGAACCCACTGTGATATCACCGAATATTTTTGCCCCTGGGCCTATCCACACATTGCTTCCAAGCTTCGGAACAAGCTGCCCGGCAACTTCGCCGGCATTGGTTCCAATGTTAACTCCCTGATGAACATCACACCACATACCAACTCTGGCTTCACCGTTAACAACAATGTTGCCGGTATGGTTGATGCGCAGGCCTGCACCAAAAACGCCAGGGGGAATATCAAGCCCCAGCTTTATACCAAGTTTGTACTTCCGTGAACTGTAGTATTTCAGCAGCAATCTGTTCAAAAAACTTCCTGAAGCATTCCTGTAGTATTCAACTTTCCGCAGCAGGATCTGAAATTTCCAGACATCATCTCTGCTTCCAGGACGTCCGCGATGAATTCCCAGTGCGAATTTGTCAGCGGCTAAATAAAATTTGAGTTCATTCTTCGATCCTATCAATTCCGGGATCCTCCATTTCTTTCTTCAACAGGAAACAGCGATCTCCTCCTGGCTTCTATGATCATGTAATGGTTGGACTCTTCAACACTGCCTTCTTCTATCTTATGCTGAATGATCTCAAATCCGGCTTCCCTGATCTCCCGTAAAATACTATCCGGGTCTCCATAGAACCTTGAAGCAATATCCCCGTGAATTGTACATCTGCTTTCAGGGTCATAATTCTCGAGTTTCAGTGAATTCACAGGCCCGCACATCGTATTGAACATGACATAGCCACCTGGCTTAAGCACACGAAACACATTTGCCAGAAGAGTTACCCGATCTTCCCCTATTATACAGTGAAGACAGTGCCCGTCGAATACAAAATCGAAGAATGAATCACCGTAACTGCTCAACTGAACCACATCACCAACGGTAAATTGAACCGGAACATTCCTGGCTGCTGCCCTTTCCCGTGCCCATTCTATTGCTGTTGGAGCAATATCAATCCCATGAGTGGTGTAACCACGCTGTGCAAACCAGACAGTCATGTTACCTGCTCCGCAACCCAGTTCAAGCAGAAGCCCTCCTTGCGGAGCGTTGCCCCGACTGATAACATCCTCTATTTCACTTTCGAATTCAGCATACCCGTTCTCAGAGGTATCCCAGCCCGGTTGCCCCTGTATTCTGTACTCCTTGTATCTCTTGTCGTGTCCCACATAAAAGGTTTTCAAAAAATACTTCCTTTCAAACCATAGTCATGTGTCAGCTCAGGAAATTATTAACAATCCTTACAAATTCATAAGGTTTCTCCATGTGTATGGAATGAGCAGCATGCTCTACAGTGGAAACAACAATCCCCGGGATTCTACCTAATACCCGCGCATTCTCATCCGGTGAGAAAAGAATATCTTCTCTGCCGAAAACAGCCAGTGTTTTTGAGGTGATGTTCTTCAGCTCTTCCTGACAACTGAAAGCCTCGATTGCCTTGACCTGATCTCCAAAAGCATTTACCGTTTGAGGGTACGGGTATTCAACAGCCAATTTCACAGCTTTATGTAAAACAGCTGCATCTGTGAAGAAACTTTCCGAGAATATCCAGTAGAAGATGTTTCTGAACCACAATTCTAAAGCCATTCCGTTCTGAATATATCTGTACCAGTCGGAAAAAAGAGCAGTATTCCTTGGTGAACAGAAGGCGGAAGTGCTTTCCAGTATCAATTTCGTAACTCGTGCCGGATAACGAATTGCACAGTCCTGAGCAACAAAACCGCCCATTGAATGGCCAAGGATATTTGCAGAAGAGAATCCCAGATGGCTGAGAAGCGCCATACAATCATCGGCAATGGCTTTAATACTGATCTCAACATCCTGCGGTTCAGTTCTGCCTGCGCCTCTGTTGTCCGGAAGGATCACCCTGTAATGCTGCGCCAGTTCTTCCACAACAGGCTGCCAGCTCCCAGAATCACTGGCAAGGCCGGCAATCAGCAGAAGAGGCTCACCGCTGCCGTGAACTTCGTAGTACAAATTCACGCCATTAACTGAAAAACAGGCCATTCCACTCCTTACGAAAACTAGATACGGAACAGAACCCTTTCGTCATTAAACATTTTAAGAGTAACAAAGATAAAAAGTGCAGAAACAAGCAGACTGGTCGCAAGAGAGAAAACAACATTACTCCACAGAGCATTCTGCATGAAAATATCCTTTAGAACCACCAGAGAGTTAAAAACAGGAGCCATTCTCATCCACTGCGGCGGAACATCGCCTGTCTGCATTGTTGTAACACCCATTACCATAACTGCAATGTACACAGGCATTATCATTCCCTGACCTTCCTTCACGTTGCGGGCAAAGGTAGAGACAACAAGAACCAGACTGGAGATAAGTATTGCAAGAGGAATAACTATAATGGAGAACTGGAGTATTGCAGTTGAACCCATTGTGTATTCAGAAATAGAAGCACCGGAGTCACCTGCCATGTCTATAAGATAGCGTGACGCTATCTTCAAGCCTATAGCGGAACTAACAGCTCCTACAATAGCCGCCACCATGACAGAGATCATCTTGCCCAGCACTATCGACAATCTGCTTACCTGGTTCACAAGAAGCATTGCCAGTGTTCCCCGCTCCTTCTCGCCTGCCACACTGTCCAGACCCACTTTCATGGAATTAGCGAACAGGTATATCACAATAAAGAACGGCATCATAACGCCAATCAATTTACCCATGACGCTGCCTTCTTCAGCAAGATCTGAGATCTCGTCCTCTGCAAGGTACTTATTGATGGTGTACGCTTTAAGCATATCTTCCGACATTCCACTTTCCAGTAAACGCAGCCTTACTATGGCATCATTCACTGCGGTAAAAGCACTGCGCACCTGATCAAAAGCATAGTTCGAGTAATCGCCGGTAGAGTTGTAAAAAATAGAGAAATTCAAAACTGTGTTGTCCAGAATATCACCGTTCATATCACCGGGCATCACTATGAGCAATTCAATATCCTTACTGATCACCCTTTGCTTTAGACTGTCGATCTGCTCCGGACCTGCTGTCTCAATATGAGCATTCAGCATCGAGAGAGATTCTATGAACAAATCGCTTACTTCCCCTCCACCCTGGCCCTGGCACACTGCAATTCTGGATGAATAAGAGTTTATTTCAGCCATTCTTGTTTTATTGGCTTTACCCATAAACGAGTACATAAGCGGAAGCATCACCAGAGGCAGCACAACAAGCATGAACAGAAGGCGTCTGTCTGTGAACATTCTTCTGAGTTCTTTCCGCAGGATGATAAAACTATCTCTAAACATGTTCACCTCCATCTGTTGAATCGGGCATGATGTAGCTGAAGAATACATCCTCCAGGTTATCCCAGTCGCTGCCCTCAATGATACCACTCAGAGTGCCCTCCTCTTTCAATTCCCCCTCTACCAGTATTCCAAACCGGTGACACAACTTCTCTGCTATGGTCATGTTATGGGTGGAAAGAATAACGATCTTCCCGGATTCAGCCCGGTCCACAAGAAAGTCTGTAACAGCCTTGGAAGTAACTATATCAAGCCCGTTTGTGGGCTCGTCAAAAATTATAACATCAGGGTCGTGGATAAGGCTGATGGCCACCGCAGTTTTCTGTTTCATACCCGAGGAAAGTTCATCGATCTTCTTGTGAATGAAGTCTGTCATTTTAAGATCCACGAACAGCTTTTCTTTTCTCTGCTGAATCTCACTGTCCTGCATTTTGTTCAGCCTGCCAAACCAGTTCATCATGTAGTCGGGCGAAAAATATCCGTCGAGCTTCATATCCGTGGTCAGGAACCCTATTTTAGACCTGAACATCTGCCCGTGCTCAAGTACATTGTACCGGTCGATCCAGGCATTGCCAGAGGTTGGCTTTATCAGGGTGGAAAGGCATCTGAGTGTGGTGGTTTTGCCAGCTCCATTTGGTCCGAGAAGACCGTATATCTCACCGGGTTCACACTGGAACGAAAGGTTCTTTACCGCATGAACCGTTCTGGTCGCTTTACCCCGCCCATTGCGGAATTCCTTAGAAAGATTCTGTACTCGGAGCAAAGCAAATCCTCCAATCTGCTAAAATAGCCTGCCTGCATATAACATAATCTCTGCTGATAATATGAAAACAAAGGCGGTTCAGCAAATTCATTTTGATACTACCTGTAGCGAGCCTTATGAATACTGAAAACTTTTTTCAGAAAGCTGTCTCTCCGGACAGGGTCGTGCAGTTTCTCCCCCTCCTCCACCGGCAGAGACGGAAATCTTTCAATAAATGCCTTTGCAAAAAGACCTTCACCGTTTCTCTCCAGACTGAACTCCGCATGAAGCAGTGCACTGTTCATTGCACAACTGGGAGACCTTGCCTTAAAGACAAAACCGCATATCTTAATCTCTGACAGCTCATCGAGTTTCTTCTTGATCCACTCTTCCATAACCCCTGTCATGTCTATGCGGGATTCAAGGGTTATCATTCTTATACTGCCACCTGTCTGGAAAAGATCCATGGGCTCCCGGGGAACCGGCATTCCCGATTCCGTTTCCGGACACACCGGTATGAAAGATACTGTTTTACCCAGTTCAAACTTTACAGTGGGATCCAACTTGATCTTACCGTTGTACCGAACATTTTCGCCCAGAAGGCAGGAACTGATTCCCACCAGTGGTTTGCTTTGCATAATTCCTATGGATCCAGTGGCAGGAACATCTTCTGATTGTAAACTTTGAAACCGGATTTCTCAAACGACTTCACTGCTACAGAATTATCTGTCCATACATCCAGCTCCAGTTTGTTCATTCCCCACAAAACTGCTTCTGCTGCTGCCTTTTCCAGAAGAGCTTTAAAAATGCCCTTATTTCTGTGGTCAGGATGAATACAGACCTGGTCAATGTAGGCACATCGGGTTTCTTTTTTGAATACATGCTCTGGTTTATGGAGTTTCCTTACAGAGAGATATCCCAAAGTTGTCTCATTCTGTACAGCAACCAGAACACAGATATCGTCACTGCCAAGAATGTCTGAGAACCACTCTTCCAAAAGGAGGGTATCAGGAATCTTGAACACTTCCGGAAACAGCTTCACATGTATGTTCTGAACCTGAGAGTTCAGAATAACAAGATTGGGAATATCACCGGAATCTGCTTTTCTGATCATGCTGGAAGAAGCTTGAGGTCAGACAGAATCGCAATTCCAGAAGCTTCATTCACCTGAGGTTCTCTGGAATCGCATTGAACTCTGTATTTAATAAGCTGATTGTTCTTTACCTGAAAACGAGTAAGCAGGAAACTTCCTTCCAGATTGGAAGCCTTCTCTCTGCTGGCTTTGTACTCTCTTGCGATCTCGCCACCGGGTTCAGCCAAACTGTATTCATGCGAATTTGGCATTCCGGCGATAGCGAAACCCATAAAGGACGAAAGACTCAGCTCTCTCTCTATAAGAATGGATCCATCGGCAAGAGCCCACCTTTTTGTGGGAACAGGGGAATTCTCTGAACAAACGCTTACA
>JAOZLN010000151.1 GCA_029934845.1 Candidatus Sabulitectum sp. | reverse complement strand
ATAGCTGTAAAGGATTTTTCACAGGAGATATCGCTGGAGATTCTTTCAAAGATTTCGGTGTAATTCATTCCTGGGGAGTTCGTATTTACATAGCTCAAAACGGTTGGACAAACTTTACATTATCTGAAACTGAAGATGATCTTTACACAACACTATTGGGGTCTCCACAATACGCCCAGTGTGATATAAATGGAGATGGTCACCCTGATCTTCTTGATTCAGGAACAGATATGTATCCCTCTCCACCGGCTCCAATACATATCAGCATGTGGGCGGATGACTCGGGTGAGTGGTACTGGACTCTTCAGAACATAGATGCCAATAATTACCCTAATGTTTATGGATGTGACTTCAATGGTGATGGATACGACGAGGTACTTTATTCCAACTCCGGTGCTGTTACAGTTCTTGAGGGAACCCAGTCTGGAACAGGTTCTGTTCTTTTCTACGATGAAAGTTTGGATACCCATGCCGCAGGCTTTGGGCAACTGAACGGCAGTCCCAACCCGGACCTTCTCTGCTGGAGTGGTGATACACTTTACTGGTACCAGAACACACTAACCTCATTAGGTGATTTTGAGTCTGCTTCATTAGGGTTGCCTGTTAGTCTCTCTGAGAATCCCTTTTCGGTTCAGGTTACTATTTCCGCTCCTTTGGATGCGACCTTCCAGGTCTATGATCTAGAGGGAAGAATTGTTGATACTGGAGTAGGCCCCTCTTACACCTTTACTCCCGGCAATCTTCCTGGAGGCAGTTACCTTCTCGGAATTAAGCTTGAAAACCTATACGAAAACCTGACGCTTGTTTATCTTCCTGAATAGACTTGAGAACTGTTTTTGTAAATCTTGATCTGAGCTTAGGATATGATGTAATCATCAGGTATGGGAAACCCTCGGCGGAACTTTGTGCGCAAAAATATCTGTATGCACGAAAATAGATTAAGGTAACCCCATACGAGTAAATGAAATGCGGTAACCAACCAGCGGCTATCAGTACGATCAGACCGTCGATTGACTGATATCACTTGCTGGTCCCTTGAAAGAAGGGAAAAGACAAAGAAGAATCAAAGAAAGGGTCTATCTCTTCTTAACTGGTCCAACCATTAGTAATTATAGTGAAGGCAGTGGCGTCTCTTCTGTTTTTTGTGGCTGTATCAGTTTCGACATTTCTTCTACATCATCTGATGAACAACAACGGGGGTAGCAAATGAATTTATTCAAAAAACGCCTCATTGCTGGACTGTGGTTAAAGGTGTATTTTCTTACTGTATAAAAAATCGTGTTGGGAATCAGTCAAGGGGTTTTTCCTTTTTTACCGCCCTTTACAATCGAACCCCGCAAGGGGTTGAACAGGAGGAGACGATGAGGTATCCGCTACTGTCAGACGCCGATATGAAAGCAATGGACGCTCTTAAAAAACATCATGGTGGTGCTGAGCACATTGTGAAGACCATTGACGAGATGAGGAATTTCGAGACAAGAAAGCGGATCCTTGCCGATAAGGGTTTTGGAAAAATGATCGAGGATGCGGAAGCTTACGCTAAAAACTTCCCGCAGGTGGAAGATTTTGAAAAAGCCAACGGAATAGTTTACAATGATTCTCTTGGAGTTGGAACAAGCCAGGTTTCCGGATTCCAGGGGGCAAAGGTTACACTTGAAGCCATGAGGCGTATTTCAGAGAGTGCCGGAACTGATGAACCATGCTATGCTTCTCAGGAGATGATCTCTGTTGTGGCTCTTACGGATAACTATGTTTACAACGGCGATCTGATGGCTACCCTTGCTATGTCCGAGAATATCATGAAGGCAAGCAAGTTCTGCAGCACGAACCTTATTGGAATACCACAGCCGGAGGCCAGGTTCAAAGAACTTGAAGCTGTTACCGGCGAGAAGTTTGTTCGCTATGAATGCGAAGAAGGTGTGAGTGCTCTTACTCTGAAGAATCAGGGCACACCCTTTGGTAACTTCGGCGGTATTGAAGTTGCAAACAACAATCATCTGATCTATCTTGATGGTGTTACCCGTACAGCACTTGCAACAGGTGGAGATTTCTTCCTGAACCCAAGCTGGAGCACAATCGTTGCGATCTGTTACTACGGTCGCGATCTGCCCAACCTCAACATCAAGATCTCCATGCTTCTGGCAACACAGAACCCCATGCAGTTCAGGATGCTTCTTAACATTATGAACGAGTACATCCGCGAAGATGGAACTTCCCCTATCTACGAGATCAACATAGGTAATGGAAGCACTGCAGCCAACTTCATTCAGTGCGCTAAAGAGCTTGATGCAAGCGGTATCAAGGGAATCAGTCTTGCTGCTCACATCTACATCAACCCTGACCTTGGTATGCCCGGCTTCAACTGGACAAACCATATGTATGATGTTCTTCAGAGTGGAACCAACATGACTTTCAAGTACGAGAGTGATGGCACCGCACATGAGCTTGATACCATGGCTACCTACTTTATCTCTGAGGAAGAGCGTGAGGCTATGGGTATACAGATCGGTGAAGTGATCTTCAACAAAGCTCTGCGAGCTTCCAAAGATGGCAGAGAGATGATGAAAAAGGGCATAAGGGCAATATTTGCAGAGAGTTCACAGAAGCGTTAGGGAAAGCAGAAACTACTGGAATCCGGAGGTGAGATTCTCATGATACAGAACTGGAATTCGCGGTTCTCGGACAATATCAAGGTGTATGGAGGGTACTCCATCGGCAAGCTTTTTGATCTTCTTAAAGATCCCGAGATCATTTCCCTGGCAGGGGGACTGCCTTCACCGGACATGTTCCTGAAGCATGAAATGAGACTTGCCTCCGGAAAGATACTGGAAGAGAATCTTGAGAAAGTAATGCAGTACACTGCAATCAAAGGGGAGCCAGCTCTTCTTGATGCCATTGTACAGTTCCTGGAAAGAGATAACATCAAGGTAACCCATGAGAACATAATGGTCACCTCTTCCGGGCAGCACGGGCTTGATCTTGTCGGTCGTCTTTTCCTTAACCCCGGTGATATAGCAATTCTTGACCGGCCTACATTCGCAGGAGCAATTGTGGCTTTCCAGATGCAGCGCCCGGAGTTTGTCGGCGTGGACATACAGGAGGACGGTTCTGATGTTGAGGGATTCAGATCGAAGATAGAAGCTCTGGCAAAAGAAGGCAGAAAGCCCAAGTTCATCTATGTTATTCCTGATTTCCAGAATCCTTCAGGAATAACAATGAATCTTGAGAAAAGAAAAGCTCTGCTTGTTTTAAGCAGGGATCATGACATTCCGATACTGGAGGATAGTCCTTACAGGGATTTCAGATACAACGGCGAGACCATTCCTTCCATCTACTCGCTGGATCAGGAAATGGGAGGAGGCCATGTCATAGGCCTCTATACGTTCTCAAAACTTTTTTGCCCGGGGCTTCGAATCGGCTTCAACATAGGCCCGGCTGAAGTAATTGCAAAACTGACGAATATCAAAGAGGGCAATGTTCTTAATACTCCTAAGTACAATCAGGATATGTGTGCTGCTTTCCTTACAGAGATGGGTATGGAAGAGCACATTCTAAAATGCAGGAAGTACTATGGGGAAAAACTCCAGGTCTTCCTGAAAACCATGGAAGAGTATTTCCCCGAGGAAATGGGAGTTACGTGGACCAGGCCTGATGGAGGTCTTTTCCTGTGGGTAACTCTTCCCGAGGAAATTGATACACATGAGCTTTTCTACGAAGCTATTAAATACAAGGTTGCTTTCGTTCCCGGAGATGTATTTTTCGGCGAGAACCCAAAACGAAACACCATGAGAATCAACTTTTCATTCGCCTCGAAAGAGCAACTGGAAGAAGCAGTCAAGAGGCTTTCCGGCTGTATTCGAAGTCAGTTGCCTTCCACAGGTGAATGAGCAGCAGTTAGGCCCGGTAATGGAAAACAGAAAGTTACTTTTTAGATCGACCAATGGTAATTCTCCTGCAGTGTCTTTTGAGCAGGCTCTTCTTAAGGGTCTTGCTCCTGACGGTGGTCTGTACATGCCTGATGAGATACCCGGTTTTACTCCGGAAGAAATTCTTGAATTCTCAAACATGGAATACCATGAAATTGCTCTGGCCGTTGGCAGAAAATTTCTTACAGGTGAAATTCCGGAAGAGGATCTGAAGCGTATCGTTATGGACGCTTATGACTACCAGGTTCCCCTTGAAAAAGTGTATGACAATCAGTTCGTGATGCGATTGGATCAGGGCCCAACTGCTTCTTTCAAAGATTTTGCAGCAAGGATGATGGGAAGACTCATGCAGTATTTCCTGAACAGGAACAACGGAAAACTGCTGATTCTTACTGCAACATCTGGAGACACTGGAAGTGCAATTGCCAACGCTTTTTACGGATTGGACAATGTTGAGGTTCTTGTTCTGTTCCCCGAGAAGGAAGTAACAGCTCGTCAGCGTAAGCAGATGACCACTCTTGGAAAGAATGTTTCCATCGTTGCTCTTGACGGGAAATTTGACGATTGCCAGGCACTTGTGAAGCAGGCTTTCGGCGATTCCGATCTGGATTACCTGAATCTTTCTTCTGCCAACTCTATCAACATAGGCAGATTGATCCCTCAGACAATGTACTACTTCTACTCATTTGCACAGCTTCGGTCCGGCGATATTGATGAACAGGTTGTGTTCTCTGTGCCTTCTGGTAATTTTGGAGACCTGTGCGGTGGCCTTATCGCAAAGAACATGGGTCTGCCAGTGAAGAAGTTTGTGGTTGCAACCAATGAGAATGACGAGTACCCCAAATTTGTCAAATCCGGTTTCTATGAGAAACTTGTACCATCCCGCAACTGCATATCCAGCGCTATGAATGTAGGACATCCAAGTAACATTCCAAGGCTGGTTCAGCTGTACGGTGGAAATATGGATGAGAATGGTACCATCAGCAATGCACCGGACATGGACCTTATAAGAAAAGACATGTACGCTGTTAGTATAAATGACAGCGAGACAGAGGCCATGATAAGCGATGCATACAAAGAACATGGGCTTCTTCTGGAGCCTCATGGCTCTGTGGGCTGGGCAGGGCTTCAGAGGTACATCAAAGATGAAGATGTAAGCAAAGAGCAACTCTGCATTTCTCTAGAGACCGCACATCCCGCGAAGTTTCCAGAGAAGATCAGAGAAATTCTTTCTTTTGACCCTGAACTTCCTCCAAGCCTTCACGGGCTTGAGGAGAAGGAAGAGGTCTACGGCCATCTGCCAACAGGCTATCAGGCTTTCAAGGAATTTCTGAAGAAAAGCTATTCAAAGTAACACCTGCGGGGCGTGCAGCTGTCTGCATGCCCCGTTTTGACAAGGAACATCATGAAGTACATAATAATTCTTGGAGACGGCATGTCCGACAGGCCCATCAATAGTCTTGATGGCAAAACTCCTCTTATGGTGGCAGATACTCCGAGTATGGACGCACTTTGCGCACAGGGTATATGCGGCAAGTTCGCTACAGTTCCCCCGGAGCTGGCTCCCGGCAGTGCTGTGGCTAATCTTTCGGTGCTCGGTTACAATGCTGCGGAAGTTTTTCAGGGCAGAGGAGTGCTGGAGGCCGCCAGCATGGGTGTTAAGCTGGAAACCTCTGACCTGGCCATGAGATGCAACCTTATCTGCCTGGAGAACGGAGTGATCAAGAACCACTCTGCAGGGCACATAAGCACAGAGGAATCGCACAAGCTTATTGATTCTCTTCAGCTGGAGCTGGGATCCGAGTCTGTCATTTTTCATCCGGGCATTAGCTACAGACATCTGTTCGTTCTTAAGAACGGTAATGATTCTGTTTCCTGTACACCGCCACACGATGTACCGGGAACTGCTTTCGCCGATGTGATGGTTACCGCTGCAAAGCCCGAAGGTGAAGAAACCGCTGCAGTTCTGAACCGCCTTATACTTGAATCGCAGGAAATATTGAAGGATCATCCGGTTAACCTGAAGCGTATTGCGGAAGGCAAAGATCCTGCGAATTCCGTGTGGTTCTGGTCTCTGGGTTACAAACCCCGGATGAAGACTCTTTTCGAATTGTACGGTCTAAAGGGAGCGGTGATCTCTGCTGTTGACCTGGTAAAGGGTCTTGGGGTTTATGCCGGTCTTGATGTTATCGAGGTTGAAGGGGCTACAGGCCTGTACGACACTAATTACGAAGGCAAAGCTCAGGCTGCTATTGATGCCCTTAAAGGTGATTACGATTTTGTCTACCTGCATGTTGAAGCAACGGACGAAGCAGGCCATGAAGGTGATGTTGATCTTAAGAT
>JAOZLN010000150.1:555-6362 GCA_029934845.1 Candidatus Sabulitectum sp. | reverse complement strand
CTGGAACTGTCGGATACAGTTGTTCGGATCAGGGGAGTATCGGCAATTACAGGAGCAGATAGTACAATAAGAGCAGAGATTAAAAGAGAATAACATGATTTCATAGTGCCCATCCTTATCAGCATGAGTATAGCATACCATTTATTTATGAATATGGCATGGGGATGGGGGGGGGCACGTCAAGGGAAAGGCAAAATTGAAGAAACCGGAAGAGCGGGTGGTTGTGCTGAAGTAGTCATTCTTGTGGATTGTACAGGAAGTTCTCTCCGGTTACCTTTCATAATTTGTTACCGATGGTTGCATTGAACCAGAAAACAGTTCGCTGGGAGACGGTCGAGACGCCGGGAACCCTTTGAGAGATCAAAGGATTTTTTGTTTCTATATCTTGAGGCTATAAGTTTCTTGTAAGAACGGGGAGAGCTTGAGGCTATCCCCGTTCTGTTTCATTACTGAAAAACAGTTTTATTCTCCGGATGCTTCGGGCTGTATAAGCCCCATCCGTTCAAGTCTGGCCAGCAGTGCGCCGGAACTTCTTTCGAAAGCTTTTGCCATGGTTTCCATGTCGATGCCTTCTTTGAATTGTTTCTCGAGTTTTTCTTCCTCTTTGGTCTCCCACTTCATAAATGCTCTTGGGAATGTTTTTCTGGCTTCAGTGATTTCTTCATCTCTTCTGGCTTCTGCCAGCTTTTCCAGCATTTCGCATGCCTCTGTGATCTTTTCCCTGAACCCTTTGAAGGAATCCTCGAAGAGGATTATTTTCTTCTGCTGGAATGTGCCGTCTTCCTGCCTCTGGGAATCGGTGATGGAAAGGTAGTAGTGATCGTTCTTAGCCTGCTTTCCATCAATGAAGCAGGTGCTCTTTCCTGCAGAGACCCTTCCTGTGTAGAGTGTTGTTCTTTCTTCAGACATTTTCTCTCCTTTGTTTTTTGAACCTGTTTCCAGTGGAATTGTGGACTTTCTTCATTGTGTTTCAAACCTTTCACTGCTTCGAGGGAAACATATGTTTACTATAACAGTAACCTCCATCTGCTTCTGTTTTTCAAGTCTCTGTCTGGAAGGTTGACAAAACGCTTATGAATAGACACACTAGTGGCATGAGAAAGACTCTTCCAATGACTGCTCTGGAAATGCGTGACCGCGGGTGGGATCAGCTTGATGTGCTGATTGTCACCGGTGACGCTTATGTGGACCATCCCTCTTTTGGCGCTGCCATTATCGGCAGGGTACTGGAGAGCAGGGGGTACAGGGTTGGTATTGTGGCTCAGCCCGACTGGAAAAACCTTAATGCATTTACGGTTATGGGAAGACCCAGGCTTTTTGTGGGGGTTACTTCCGGGAATATGGATTCAATGGTGAACCATTACACTTCAAACAACAGGCTTCGTTCAGATGATGCATATACACCGGATGGTCTGCCGGGTAAAAGGCCGGACAGAGCAGTTCTTAAGTACACAAACTGCGTTCAGAGAGCCATGAAGGGTGTTCCTGTGGTTCTGGGAGGCATAGAGGCAAGCCTGAGGCGAATTACTCATTATGATTTCTGGAGTGACAGGCTCAAGAAATCAATTCTTCTTGACAGCAAAGCTTCAATTCTTGTCTACGGCATGGGAGAGACGCAGATAGTAGAGATTGCCCGCAGGCTTGATTCCGGTGAGTCTCTCTCTGGTATTCCGGGAACCGCCACTGCAGTTCACCAGGGAAAATATCAACCTGACGAGAAGGATGTTGTGCTGCCTTCCCATGAATCTCTGAATTCCAACCCTGCGGGAATACTTGAGATGTCAAAACTTCTTGAAGCAAATCAGAACCCGTGGTGCGGATCAAGGCTTATTCAGCATGCGGATTCAAGAGTTGTAATTGTTGAGCCACCGGCTGAACCTTTGTCATCTCTTGAGATGGATGATGTATACGACCTGCCTTACACCAGATTGCCGCATTCTTCCTACAGGGGAGAGATCCCGGCACTGACAATGATAAAAGACTCAGTTACTGTGGTGAGAGGTTGCAGCGGAGGTTGTACCTTCTGCGCCATTGGTCTGCATCAGGGGAAGTTTATTACAAGCCGGTCTTCAAATTCTGTTCTTCGTGAAGTAAAGAAGATATCTTCTTCGCCTGCATTCAGGGGAACGGTCTCTGACCTTGGAGGCCCTACTGCCAATATGTACGGCCTTGGCTGCGATAACCCGGCAGAGATGAAGAAATGCAGAAGACCATCGTGTCTTTACCCTTCCATATGTCGCCACTTCCGAACAGATCATAGTGACTACATTAAGCTTCTAAAAGATGCTGGAACTGTTTCAGCTGTAAAAAATGTGTTTATCTCCAGCGGTATCAGACACGATGTTGCTTTGCGGGACCCTGCTTTTATGGCAAGACTTACCTCTAAGAATATATCAGGTCACCTGAGAATAGCTCCTGAGCATACGCATGACCGGATACTGGCATTGATGCGCAAACCAACCCGTGACGTATGGGAACGGTTTGCAGCTGAATTCAAGAAAAATGCCGAGAGATCAGGACGAAAACAGTACATCGTTCCATACATTATTGCTGCCTTCCCGGGAAGCACTATCGGAGACATGCAGGCAGCCAGATCCTTTCTGGAGACCCAGGGAGCCATTCCCAGACAGGTGCAGATATTCCTTCCAACGCCCATGACTGTGGCTACTGCAATGTACTTCTGTGGAAGATCATTCCCCGATGGAGAGCCTCTTCGAATTCCCAGAAAGCCCTCAGACAAACAGCAGCAGAAGGATATGATCCTATACGGTATTCATGGTCAGAAGAATCACGACAGCAAGAACAGAGTGAATACTTATGTCAATCACAGGAAGGGTCTTTCCGGTAAACCGCCACGATACTGAAAGCATGGTAATTCTGATGATCCATTCAAAAACATAAACTGCAAGGAAAAGCTGGAAGCTGGTATTGATCCTGTCTTGTTCTTTGCTTCTTGTGAGTGCACAGTTCATGTCTCTTGTAAGGCCACAGAAGGGGCATGGGTCACCGGTTAACTCTTTGTAGTAACAACCGGGAATGCCTGAAAACTGTTCTGTCAGAACCGGTGATACCAATGAGAACACAAGCACATACAGAAGAAATCCCAGAACAACCAGGTTGAATATTCTGTATGCTTTCATCCAGTTTACTTGATTATCATCTCATTTATAGAGTTTGTCTCACCTGTTACCATTGCAAGAACAAGAAAGACTGTCATAACAAGCAATGGAAGCGCATTTAAAATAATGCCGGCAAGGGCTATTCCTGAAGGTAGTTCTTCCGTCTTCTTTTTCTTGAAGGCGATGATTCCAAGAATCAGTCCAACTATTGCCGGGAGTATTACAAGAGTGTTCACGCAGGGGATAAACCCCACCATCGCTGCGATAATTCCGATTACAAGAGATGCTATATCCATGATTTCCTCCTCAGGGCTCGATTCTATTGTTAATCTTCATGGAATCAAGAACATCTTGATTACCAACTACACAGATTCTTACATCTGATTCGCGGCTTTTCAGGAGCTCTGCGAATTCTGTGATAGAATCGGTATTTACAGCCAGAAGGCGTGCTTTGTGCTCTGCAATAAGATCTATGGTTATCCCTTTCAGCTCACGAAGAATTGCAAGGCCGTTGGCCATGGATGGCCGGATGGCAGGGTCCATGCCTTTTACACTGGCGATTATTGAATCCTCCAGTGATCTTGGGTTAATATCTATCTTTGAGATTCCTTTGCTCATGGCATTCTTGAATGTCTGAATGCTGGTTGCAGGGGAAGGGTCTCTGTAAGAATAGAAGGTAATGGCAGTGCCATCCAGGCTTGCTCCTGCTCCGTATGCGCCTTTCTTCACCCGGACCTCATCCCACAGATAGCCTTCAGAGAGCATTCGCATCATTACAGATGCGGATACCGAAAGCGGATGGTTTGATGGTATGCCCGGCAGTGCTGCTGCTGTAAACGAGGTATTTCCTTTGATGGTTACTCCAGTGGTGTCAGCCACTGCCGGGAAAACCGGTGGCTTGTGTGTTTCTATTCCCATGCAGGAGCCAGGCAGTTGTCCGAGCCAGCTGGAAACTGAATTCTCTTTTTCTGCCGGCCCTGACCAGGCAAGAATCTGGGAAGCCTTTTTAACAAGGTGTTTGTGAATTGCTTTCAGCGCAATAATTTCATTCTTAACTGTTTGCTCGTCGATAGACGCCACCTGTTGCAGCACAGGTATGCCGTGAAGCAGGTTATTGGCGTAGGTTGCAGCAGAAAGACCTGCCTGCGCTCTTAGAGAAGCGAAAACCTGCCCCCGGGGTATAAGTGAGCTTCTGGCATGTTCTGCCAGTTCACTTGCCACAAGTATTATTCTCTCTGCGTTATCAAGTTCAGGGCTGAAAAGCCTTTCCTTCATTAATCCCAGCATTGCTGGAAGATCTTCTTCCAGACAATGCCCTCCAGCTTTCAGAATGATCCTGAATTCATCAATGGAGGTCGCAGTTGATGATATAGAAGTGACAGAAGCGGAAATACCCCCGGAACACGCCAGTTCTTCCCGGGCCATTTGAATGTAGTCTTTGTCCGCTGCCCCTGTTCTTGTCATAAAGCTGGCGAAGAAAGGCAGGTGGGGGATAAGTTCCACAGGCAGTTCTGACATGTCGAAGCAGAGATCGGCGTAACAGACCCCGGCTGTTTGTATTTTTGTGGGAAGAAACAATTTCCCATTACTTTGTTCTTCTCTGTGGAAAATGGATGGAGGTTCTGTTGAAACATCTGAGATGCTCAGTTTGGGCAGAGTTGCAAGAGCTTCGGGGGAACTGGCCATCTCCATTGATTCTGCAAGTTTTTTTGATCTGAGTGCAAGCTTGCTACGACGGTCAGGTGACATTTTCTGTTTTACCGCCTGAAGAGCAGTTTTGATCACTGTATTTTCTTTTTGAAAATGGCTTTCGTCCGGATAGAAAACACAGTCAACTCTGTGGCTGTTTCCAAGCAGATGAATGTCAATCATTTCTTCAAGAAACCTGGGATTCAGACTCATTCTTTCTTTAAGACTTTCTAAAAGGAAGTTAAGATCAAGTGCCTGCAGTATATCTTCACCATGGGTCCATGCAGCGCACACAGACGACATGACAGAAAATGGCCAGCTGGAGCCAATTGCTCGCAGGTGGAGTTCTTTCCGGTGCAGCATGTTCTTTACCAGCTCGGAATCCAGGCCGTTCTCAACCAGAGTTTTCAGGCTTGTCCGGATTAAGCTGAAAACCGCTTCAGCATCCTTTTTCTCTACGCCTTTCAGACCGATCACAAAATTTCTCTGTTCGGGGTCGGAATCATATCCGCACCCTGAAAGCCCTGTGCCCAGCTCGGAATCCAGAAGAGCCGCCTTTACAGGTGAGGAGTCGTCGTCTAGAAGAACATCTTCCAGCAGAGAAAAGGCAAGGGTTTCCACATGATCTCCGGCATTGTTTACCATCCATGCACTGGTAACGGTGCAGTTGTTCTCGGCTCCTCCCGGTACCGGCACATCTTTGCGCACAGCTTGCTGCAAGCGAGGCTGGATCAATGTTTCTATTACATTCCCGGATTTCTTGAACCCGGATAGCCCCCTTCCCAGAAATTCAGCCATTTCCGTGAAAGGTATCTTTGTAAGGGTGAAAAGGCAGCAGTTTGACGGATGATAGTGATCGGTATAAAATTGTCTGAACCGCTCATAGGTAAGTGATGGTATTGCAAGCGGGTCACCGCCAGAATCTTTTCCGCATGAACCGTCCGGATAGAGGAATCTGGTCAGTTCCCGTTCAATATAACTGTCGGGATCAGAGTATGT
>JAOZLN010000150.1:0-545 GCA_029934845.1 Candidatus Sabulitectum sp. | reverse complement strand
TGGGGCTTTCAGTGTTTCCCGGCTCTTCAAAATCAAGACGATAGCCTTCCTGCAGAAAGAATTCCTCTTTCAGAATAGGATGGAAAACCGCATCCATGTAGACTGAAACAAGGTTACGGAAATCTTTTTCGTTAAGGCTTCCGCATGGGTAAAGAGTTCGGTCTCCATAGGTCATGGCATTTATAAAAGTCGCCATGCTGCTTTTGACCATTTCCATGAAGGGATCCTTCACAGGATATTTTTTTGATCCATTAAGTACCGTGTGTTCTATTATGTGGGGAACACCCGTGTCATCTGTCGGCGGTGTTTTAAAACACGCTGCAAAGAAGTTTTCACGCTCTTCTTCACAATGGACATGTACAAGCTCAGCACCGCTTTCCGTGTGGATCGCCCTTGTTACAGTGCTTCTTACAGAAGCTATGAATTTTGATTCCAGTATCTTGAAAGATGATCCCTTGTTCATGTATTACTCTTCCGCTGGCTCAACACGGCAGCTTTCCCTTATGTTTAAGGGGCATACCGGAATTGATCGTTGTTAATTCAGG
>JAOZLN010000149.1 GCA_029934845.1 Candidatus Sabulitectum sp. | reverse complement strand
CCTTCTGCAGCATGGCAGATCTGGATTCTGGACGGTCAGAATCGTCCTCTTGATCTCTGGAGGTTGCGTTATCCGGCAGCCTGGGGTGAGTTGGTTGTTTCCGCAACGGATCAGTTCAGTATGAACCCTAATCTCTTATGGGCCATAATGAAGCAGGAGAGTGCGTTTCAGCCATCTTGTTATTCTACGGCAGGTGCAAGGGGTCTTATTCAGATGATTCCAAGCACATCAGAGTATGTTGCTCTTGAGAATGGCTGGGAGCATCTTTACAGCCCTGATATACTTTATGATCCTGCCACTTCCATTCTTTACGGCACTGCCTGTATAAGCGGCTACGGCGAAGACTGCAACTGGGATATCCCGGGTACTCTCGCAGGTTACAACGGAGGGCCTCACAATGCTTTGCGATGGGGATGGGGAGTTGCTTCGAAAGAGGAGTTCTTCAGCCGTATCACATACAATGAAACCAAGAAATATGTTGAGATAGTCAGTCATAACTATGACATATACAAGACCATATGGCCAGAGTTTAACTGATCACTCTATTCAACGTATATGATGGCCGACAGTAGGGAATATTTCCCCCGTATGTAAGAAATCCCTGGAAAATCTTCCTTATATTTAGTATCCACACAGGCCAGAAGTAAGTATACGCATAGTGGTCAATGAGATAGGCGTTTGGCATGCTAATTGCTTTTCTGTGAGTTGTGTCGATTCAACAACCAACAGAAAGGACCTCAAATGAAAACTTACCTGCTTACATTCGTACTTGCCTCACTGGCGCTGGCAACAGGGCATTCCGCAATGGTTTCTTCACTTCCGGGTGGAACAGATAGTGGAGACATGTTCAGTCAGACATACAGTTTTCCACAGATAGTCAGCGCTTATGGTGATCCACTGCATGAAGTTGCAGATGATTTTATTCTCAGCGAGAACAACAATCTCTGGAAAATAGTGATATGGACCCGCTATACCGGTTCACAGTCGTTGCCTGAGCATTTTACTCTTGAGATACTGCTGGACAATGGTGATGTCGATCCGTCAACAGCTTCCACAATCTGGCAGGAGTGGCTGCCATGCACCCGAACCGACAATTATGTTGGCTACGATATTTATGAGACTGTTTTCTTTCCAAGCGTTCCACCGGCGCTGGAGTCCGGGCAGCGATACTGGTTGAGTGTGCACATACCCAGTGGAATTTCCGTGATGGTGAAGGATAATGAATTTGGTTCAATAGTATGGGTAAAGGATGCGTTCTGGAGAACTGCAGAAGAGAAATACGGACACACTACTGATATGTTTTTTGATCTGTATTCTGTACCAAGCTCCCTGGACAGGGTAAGCTGGGCTTCCGTAAAATCCTCGTTCTAGCTACTGCCAGGCTTGAAGAATTGACTGTACCGGAGTCAGGTATATACCGGGCTCCGGTTCTCTAACATGCAACGACTAAATAGTATACAAGTGTTTGAACAGTATTTTTGTATGTTCCCTAATAAGAATGTTATAATCGGGCTGCACTCTTGTTGCAAGGTTAAATCATCGCTGTCCTGAATGTACTTGAAGGGAGATAAAATGTCTCGAAAAATATACAAAGATATTACAGAATTGATTGAGAAACGAAGAACTCAGGGCCTCATAAAAGAAGAGAGAATAATCACATCTCCACAGGGTACAGAGATTGAGGTAGGGTCTCGGAAGAATGTACTGAATTTCTGTGCTAACAACTACCTGGGTCTTTCGAACCATCCCGATGTGCGTCAGGCGGCAAAAGATACTATCGACTCTAGAGGATATGGTCTTTCAAGCGTTAGATTTATCTGTGGGACGCAGGACATTCACAAGGAGCTGGAAACAAAGGTTTCTGAATTTCTGGGCACGGACGATACCATTCTTTACGCTGCATGCTATGATGCCAACGCCGGGATATTCGAACCTTTTCTTGATTCCGACAGTGCCATTATTGCCGATCAGTTGAATCATGCATCTATTATATCAGGCGTAAGGCTTTGCAAGGCCAAAAGATACATCTACAGTCACAATCAGGTTGGTACCGGGACATATAACTTTGACGGTAAAGATCTACCAGGTCTGGAAGCTGTTCTGGCCAGTGATGAAGTGCAGAACTGCAAGTACCGCATGGTTACAACTGACGGTGTGTTCAGCATGAATGGCGACATCGCTCCTCTTGGCAGAATAGTTGAGCTCTGTGATAAGTACGATGCTATTCTTATGGTTGATGACAGCCATGCAACTGGTTACATCGGAGCCACAGGAAGAGGAACACATGAGCATTTCGAGGTTATGGGCCGAGTTGATCTTATTACCACAACTTTTGGCAAGGCGCTTGGCGGTGCCAGTGGCGGATGCACTTCTGGTCGCCAGGAATTGATAGACTGGCTTCGGCAGATGTCCAGACCATACCTGTTCTCTAATACGGTGGCACCCACCGTGGTTGGAGCCACCCTCAAGGTTCTTGATATGCTCACAGAAAGTACTTCCCTTCGAGACAGGGTGCATGAGAACGCAAAGTATTTCAGAAGCAGAATTAAAGAAGCAGGTTTTACAACTCTTAACGGTAATACTGCAATAGTAGCAATTATGTTTGGTGAATACGAGAACGATGCGGTTCTTGCACAGAAATTCGCCAATGACCTTCTTGAACATGGTGTGTATGCCATTGGCTTCTTCTTTCCTGTTGTGGCACTGGGTCAATCAAGAATAAGGGTACAGCTCAGTGCGGCCCATACCAGAGATCAGCTTGATAGGGCAATAGCGGCATTCATTGCGGTTGGCCGGATGAACGGAATAATCAGCTGATCTCCTGCAGATGTCTGTATTCAGTCTATGTGGAAAACAACAATTCTGTGTTGCCAGCGGGACATTACAAAGATCCTCTGGCCAATGTCGGATGCCTCTACTTCCGTGTGGTATGAGCTTTGAATGGAGATGGATCCCCTGAATATGATCTTTCCGGCCCATATGGCAATCCTGTTACATGGTGGCCGAAAAGTCATTTCCAGTTTGGGATCAGGTACGATTTCTAGCTCATCTGACAACTGCAACTTGACATACCCTGCAAGAGTATTAATATACCCAATATGAGTAACAATTCAAATGAACTGCTCGGTGAAAGCCTTTTCGGCAAGGTCAGAAGGAAAGTACTCTCCACTTTTGTACTTAATCCAGATCGTTCGTTTTATCTGCTTGAGCTTATCAGATTGCTTGACTGTGGACGCGGCGCCGTTCAGAGAGAAGTTAGTAAACTTGCAAAAGCAGGAATAATTATACGAACCAGGATAGGCAATCAGGTACACTATACCACAAACACGAACAATCTTATTTACAGAGAACTTAAATCGATCTTTTCAAAAACTACCGGGCTTGTTGAGCTTCTTGGTGCGGATCTTCAAAGCTGTACCGATAAGCTTGGAATGGCTTTTGTATATGGTGAGTATGCGAATGGAACTGCCGGGGAGAGCTCCAAGGTGAATCTTATGGTAATTGGTGACACAACTATGGACGCAGTGAGTTCGTGCACACTTGATTTCTCAAAAGAAACAGCCCGGGAACTACACATTACTGTTCTTACTGTAACTGAATTGAAAAGAAGACTTACTTCAAGAGACAGCAGGATCCAGGAGATAATAGAGGACAAGAAGATATTCCTGTGTGGTGGACACAGGGAATTGCAGTTCTTAGCCACCAAAGGAGACGACCTTTTCGCAGGAATATTTTAGTTCCTTGCCGACAGAGCACAAACGGGTAATATTCAGGCAACAAAAACATAAGGCGGCTTGAGTATGACAAATGTAAGTACCCGTTTTCAAGAGGATGTAACAAGAACAATACTTGAGCTTCGTAAAGCTATTGGCATTGTTATAAACAAGTTGCCCGAAAGGATAGATAGCCCGCATGATGTATATCAGGTGCTGGGTCTTGATAAGAAGCTGGGATGGCGAATCTACAAGATAATACATGAGGATGATCTGTATTTTGCAGCACAGTTTGTTCCCGGGAAACATTCATTCGGTCGATTCATAAAAAGCTGCAAGACTAAGGGTGTAGAGAAGAAGTTCCTAGATGATGCATTAAGGGCTGTTGAGGAATTCTATGAGATAATTGAAATACATTCCGGCGACAGACAATCCATGGATATGATGCTTATGGCCAGCTCCAGAGACGGAAAAGAGCAGGCTTACAACACCCTGAGAAAACAAGCTTACTATGCTCAGAGCCACCTTCTTGGCCTCCAGGCGGAAACACAGCTGGATGCCTGGTTCTTCGGACCTTCTGCTATTGAGGGAATGCTTGATGTTGCAGAGGTAAAGGGCCTGTTTGACATAAGAAGAAATCGGCCGGGCGTAAAGTGGGTTATTGATACCCCATGTTTCTTTACCGGAAATGAACATGAAGAGCAGTTCTTTACCGATACCATTGATCCTGTAATTACATGCAATCTTATGGAAAAGGTGCCATTTCTTGAAAGTTACTGCAGTGAACCTCTTCCTTTGTTAAAAACAATTACATCACACAGCTGTGGTCCGGTGTACGAGCTGGAGGATGGACCTGTGGGTAATACAAACCTTATTGATACTGTTACCGGAACGGTTTCACGAGGAATTTTTCCAGTTAAGCCTGAAGAAGGAGAAGAGCACCACGAGGTTTCGGTGAAGATCTATACTCCAGTTCAGAATATGGTGCTGGATCTTTTCTTTCATGAAACCATGGCAGAGACAATGGCGGGAAATCCTCAGGCGAAAATGCTCTTTGATTACTATACGCACGGCGGGGCACTGGCCTATCGATCAGACAGGGATCACATCCCAATGAACATTAAACCCATAATGATAGGTACAGGAACAAGCTGTGCATATACGCCGCTTATTCCCAGATATTCCGAGATGCTTGCAGATGTATTCCAGTGCCTTCGCTGGGATCCCGACGAGTTTGTGGTATACAGAACAAGGGTAGAGTTCCCAGTTGTTCCATCATCACTTTACTATACCGATGCAATGGTGAAGAAAGACTAAAGATCCTTATCTTCCCCCATTGCTCTGCGGCTTGTTTTTAACGCACACAGGTGCCCGCACATTGAGCAGACGTCCTCATCGTCAGGCAGTACTTCGTCCCTGAATTTTCTTGCAGTTACGGGGTCCATAGCCAGTTTGAACTGCTCTTTCCAGTCAAATGAAGCTCTGGCATCAGCCATGGCGTTGTCCAGATCGAGGGCTCCTGGTATTCCTCTTGCTATATCTGCTGCATGTGCTGCAATTCTTGCTGTGATCACGCCTACGCGAACATCATCAATGTCCGGAAGCCTTAAGTGCTCCGCAGGAGTTACGTAGCATAGGAAATCCGCGCCGTTCCAGGCTGCAATAGCACCTCCTATTGCGCTGGTGATATGGTCGTAACCCGGAGCAATATCGGTAACGATCGGACCCAGTACATAGAAAGGGGCTCCCCCGCAAAGGCTTTTTTGAATTCGAATGTTTTCAGCGATCTGATCCATGGGTACATGCCCCGGGCCTTCTATCATGGTTTGAACTCCCGCGACCATGGCTTTTTTCTGAAGCTCTCCAAGAGAGATCAATTCTTCGATCTGTCCTCTGTCCCCTGCATCGGCAAGACATCCGGGACGAAGACCATCTCCAAGAGAATAGGTGACATCGTATTCACGAAGTATCTCTGACAGTCTGTCAAACCCGGTGTAGAGCGGGTTTTCCTCTCCGCGTTTTTCCATCCACTCTGCCATAAGAGAACCGCCGCGGGAAACAATTCCCATCCTGCGTCCCTGGGCGCGGAGCAAAGCCACTGATCGCCTGGTAACGCCGCAGTGAAGGGTAAGGTAATCAACGCCTGCTTTGCAGTGATCTTCAACTGCGGAAAAAATTTCTTCCGGTGTTACATCTGCCACATCTCGTCCCTGGTCCATTGCTACGCCGAAGACCTGGTAGACCGGTACAGTTCCCAGGGGCACCGGGCTTGCTGCAGTTATGCTGTTCAGTATGGTTTTCCAGCCGGTTCCTGTTGAAAGATCCATAACAGTATGAGCTCCCGAGGAAACTGCCATCTTCAGTTTTTCCAGTTCCTCTTCCGTCGATTCATGATCCATGGAGCTGCCAATGTTGGCATTTATTTTTATTTTGCTTCCACCGCCGATGATACATGGATCCGGAATAGCTCTTGTGTTGTTTGATGGAACTACTGCATGCCCGGCTGCAATTTCCCGAAGTGCATCCTCCAGGGAAAGACTTTCGTACCTAAGTGCAAGGCGAACAACATCGTTTGCCTTTCCCATCCGTGCCTGCTCGATAATTGTATTTGACATATCAACCTTTCTAGTTCTTGGTATCGACGATTTCGCCGAACATGAATTATAGTTTACTTTTCAGTGAATTGCATTTAATCAGGAGGGTACTATGATCTGCACCATTTTGTTTGCTCTGCTTGCAAGTTCTCCGTTACCTC
>JAOZLN010000148.1 GCA_029934845.1 Candidatus Sabulitectum sp. | reverse complement strand
CTGCTGGCCAATACACTTCACAAACAGGGGAATTTGAAAGATTCTTTAAAGTACAATTACCTTGCTGCGGAGCAATTGCTTGCGGCTGGGGAAGTAAAGGCTGCAACTTCTGTTTACGGCAACTGCGGGGCACTTCTCTACTATCTTGGTGACAATGCAGGATCTTATAAATGGCAACTTAAGACCCTGCAGATATCAGAAGAAAACGATCTGAAATACGAAAAGGCCCGTGCTCTGGTGAACATCTCTGTTATTCTGGAAAGAAGGCGCGAGTATTCCGAAGCTTTGAGCAGCCTGGAACAGGCAAAAGAGATTTTCCAGGAATTGTCAGACAATAGAGGGCTTTCCTATTCCCTTTCAGCAATTGCCATAGTTAAAGATCAACTGGGAGAAACGAAAGAATCTCTTGATTATCATGAACAAGCCCTGAATCTAAGAAAGGAAATCGGTGATGAAAGGGAAATACTTTTGTCCTTTATGACTCTTTCCAGCTATTTGTCAGAAATGAATCGACCGGAAGAAGCAGAGCAGCTTTGTTTGCAGGCTCTTGAAATTACTGATGAATCCCACTGGCCCAACATGAAAGCCCTTGTACTGCTTAATATTATTGATGCCCTGCATGCACAAGGTCTGTATGAGAACGCAGTACAGAGAATAGATGAGGCTTCCGCACTGTTTGCAACTTTTGAGGGTCACAATGATGGCAGAGCCCGGCTGAAAAAACTTGAATCAAAAGTATTGTTTGCCCAGGGAAAACATAAAATTGCTTATCTGGCCCTTCTTGCAGGTACAGAAGAGAATGATCAAATTCACAAAGAGAACAGGGATGAAGAAATATCCCGAATGAGAATCGCTACAGAAGTGGAAACAAGCCTCAGGGAAAAGGAAATAATTGCCAGGAAGAACCTTGAGCTTTCAGAAACAAACGATCAACTCAGAATTGCACTTGCCAAGGTGAAAACCCTCAGTGGTATGCTGCCTATCTGCGGTTCATGCAAAAGAATAAGAGATGATGAGGGATACTGGCAACAGATTGAATCTTACATTTCCAATCACTCTGACGCTGAGTTCAGCCACGGCCTTTGTTCTGATTGCATGAAGAAACTCTACCCGGAAATTGCCGAAGATATTCGGGAAGATGTATAAAAATATAGAAACGAGATAACATGAGCATTTCTGAGAAAAAGATAGGTGTTCTGCTAAAGAAATGGCAGAGAATCCTCAGATTAAGAGACTGGGATATCAAGCATGTTCTGGTAACTGAAAAATGGAGAAAATCCGGGGACATTAAGATTGACAGAGACAACCGGATGGCAGCATTAATGGTTAATGATTCTGTACCGGAAAAGCAACTGGAAGAAGTGGTTGTTCATGAATTGCTTCATCTCAGACTGTATGGAATGGATCAGATGATCGAGGCCAATATAGACATTATCTTTGGGTCTGACTCTTCCGATCCAAAGAAGCAGTTTGCCATTAACACCTTTTTTATAGAACTGGAATCAACTGTAGAGAATCTAACAAAAGCACTGCTCACCGCCTCTGGCAGAGAGAAAGATTTCTGGTTTAACCGGGTAGATAAACAAATAGAGAAAGAGCTTAAACAGTAAACTTTCCTGTTTGCAATGTGACAGAAATTCCATGCCAATCGAGCCACTACTGATAAACAAGTAAAGTGTATTCAGAACTCACATCTGCAGGTTCATATGAATAAGACTTGATCACCATAAGCACTTCACCCAGATCTGTAATCTCAATTACTACAGGTGTATTTTCACCCGGGTACTCGAAAACTGTTCTTAATAACTCTCTTCCATCCGGATCCAGTTTCAGCAGAAATACATCGGTATCCTGAGGTGGCATGAAGCAGCCATCATCTCTTTCATCTCCGGTGTATCCCGCAATGTAAATGTTTCCAGACTCATCGACTTCTATAATGTCTGCTCCAGCGTGGAATCTGAAGTCTTCTTTGATATCTATGAACTGATAACCATTCCTGTCGACTCCAATAAGAAACATAAATAGATTCATTCCAAGATCATCGGTGGTTCCAGTAATAAGGAAACTGGATTCAGAAGTTTCCAGCACATTCGAAACAGATATTACAGGTCCGCCCTGCATCTGAAATTCAGTACTCATCTGCAGTTCTCCAGAGCCACTCAGGCGATACGCTTTCCATATGAAATTCTCTCGGGTTGGGCTGAAAACAGCAAAACATCCACCGTCTCTGCATGGAATTACCGGTTCTCTGGTTTGCACCCTGTGGGAAATGCTGTCCAGCATAACAGTCCACAATGTATCTCCAGATGCGCCGATACGGGTTACTCCAGCAAAAGAAACCGCACTCTCAGTGTCATCCGGAAATGGAACTGTAACATAGAGGGGTATGAAAGGCTGATCTTCCGAAATATGAATTTCACGGCGGAGAATGTTAACAATCTGATTGCCCTGAAGATCTACCGATATATCACTCATGTAAAGAATACCATCAATTTCTTCAAGAAGCTCATATCCATACTCTCCGTTACCATATGATCGGAAATCGTTTATTCGAGAGGCTTCTGGCAGTTCAGCCAATACCGTCCACCCGCCTCCCCACGATATGGAAACCAGTGTGACGCAAACAAGAATAGCTTTCACCGCAACCTCCCTGGAAAACAAACACTCACAAACAATTTATACATTCAGTAAGAATACCTTACCGTTCTGTTGTTCATTCCATATTTTCTTCAACTTCAATATCCGGGATTTTCGAAACATCGTAGAGCACTTCAACATGATTCTTGAACAGAAGCTTCTCAGAAAGTACTCTGGAAGATTCCTGGTCGGTCTCAATGCGCCACAACTCATTCTCACGGTAAACTATGCCGTTTTCCCTTACAAAACGATGGTTTTTCTCTACGATTGAATAAGCAATTGGAAGAGCTTCCCGACAACGAATCTCTCCGCACAAATACTTGTCATCAAGCCATATCTTCAGCTGAAAATCCATAGAGCTGTTGTTTCGAAAGGCAAGATCAATGTAGTTGTAGAAAACAGTAGCCCCTGTGCCGAAGGGAACCGTTCTTTTGTAATCTGGGAATGGGTCAGTGGAATGCCTGTGCCGTTCTGTAACCAGAAGCGGGGTATGCAGAACCATCCAGTAAAGCAGGTTTGTCAGCTGACACAGCCCCCCGCCAGCCATAGATGTCAACTTGCCGAATGAAAGCTGTAATCCCGCAGGAAAACCCCGCCTGCTCAACGGATTCCCCACCAGTTTCCAGAAGGAAAAAATCTCTCCGGGTGCCACCAACAGACCATCTATAAAAGAGACAGCGATCCTAAGACTCTTTACCTTGTTCTTCTGCAGATCAATATCAGTTCCAGCAAGCTTGCGCAACAGTAAAGAGCGGTGAGAAACTACCACATAAGGAAAAATATCATCAGTAAGACCGGAAGAATAGCTCTCGCCGTTAAAGTACCAGCTGCACCGCCTTTTCAGACGGTGCAGACCTACAGACACTTTGTAGAAGAGAGGATTCCTCGAAGAGAGGGGTTTTCTGCCACTCATTACTAAAAGAGTCCTGTTACATTCCCTTCATCATCCACATCCATGTTCTCCGCAGCTGGTTTTGCTGGCAGCCCGGGCATCCTCATGACGGCTCCAGTGACCGGAACAAGAAATCCAGCTCCTGCTGATATCTCTATGTCCCTGACCGTTACCACAAAGTCTTTGGGTCTGCCCAGCAGTCTGGGGTTATCGGATAAGGATTTCTGTGTTTTTGCAATACATACAGGAAGTTTGTCATAACCGAACTTCTTTATTGTTCTCAGATCTTTCTTTGCCTGAGCGGTGAAATCAATATGCTCGGCTCCGTAGATCTCTTTTGCAACGATCTCTATCTTGTTTTCAACAGTATCATTCCAGTCATATAAAGGTTTAAAGGTGCCTTTGCAGTCCTGAGCATAATTAATCACCAGATCTGCAAGATCCTCCATGCCTTCTCCGCCTCTGGCAAATCCGTCACCAACTGCCACGGGAATCCCCATGTCTTTGCAATAATCAACAACCAGCTGAACTTCGGCATCGGTGTCAGATGCAAATCTATTAAGACAGACAACCGCAGGCAGTTTAAATTTGCCGATATTCTCAAGGTGTTTTACCATGTTGGGCAGGCCTGCTTCAAGCTTCTCCAGGTTCGGAGAATTCAGGTCTCTTTTCTTCACTCCGCCATGCATTTTCAAAGCACGACAGGTTACAACCAGCACTACCAGCGAAGGACACAGATCACCGTATACGCATTTGATATCAAAGAACTTTTCTGCTCCCAGGTCAAAACCAAACCCTGCTTCTGTAATTACCCAGTCGGAGAATGCTACAGCCATCTTTGTTGCAAGAATGGAATTGCAGCCATGGGCGATGTTGGCAAAAGGGCCGCAGTGCACGAAGGCAGGATTTCCTTCAAGGGTTTGAACCAGATTGGGCTTGATAGCGTCTTTCAAGAGCATGGCCATTGCACCGGTTACGCCCATCCTCTTCGCAGTTACTTCCTTACCGTCTAAAGTAAGGCCTATAAATATTCTGTCGATCCGTTCTTTCAGATCATCCAGATCGGTTGCAAGTGCCAGAATCGCCATGATCTCGCTGGCTGCGGTAATATCAAACCCTGTTTCTCTGGGAACACCCTGAGTTTTCCCACCAAGCCCAATAACGATGTCACGCAGTGAGCGGTCATTCATGTCCATCACACGCTTGAAACTTACAGTTCTGGCATCAAGCAGACAATCATTCCCCTGATGAAGATGATTATCAATTGCTGCGCAGAGAAGGTTGTTTGCTGCAGTAATGGCGTGCATGTCCCCGGTAAAATGCAGGTTGATATCCTCCATAGGAATAATCTGCGAGTATCCTCCACCTGCAGCTCCCCCCTTGATTCCAAATATGGGGCCCAGTGAAGGCTCGCGAACAGCACAGCACACATTCTTACCTATTTTCGAAAGTCCCTGGGTTAAGCCGATGGTTGCAGTTGTTTTTCCCTCTCCTGCCGGGGTAGGTGTAATTGCTGATACCAGGATCAATTTCCCCTGCCCTTTTCTTCTATTTTTAAGAGCATCAAGATGCACCTTTGCCTTGTCACTGCCGTAAAGATCCAGATCCTCCGGCTTAAGCCCAAGCTTCGCAGCTATCTCGAGTATAGGTCTGGGCTCAGCCTTGCTTGCTATTTCGATGTCAGTTGGGAATGAACTCATGGTATCCTCCTGTAAAAGTAACAACACCCCGGAAAGCTGTCATGGCAGCATTCCCTCGTTCGTTGGAAATAGTATTATCACCAGCACCGCTGAGAGCAAGGGACAAACTACAGTATTCTTATTCCAGCAGCAATAAAATTATGCCATGTCTTTCGGTAGCCGCATGAGTTAGCTATGTTATGAATGCTTATGCTATTGTTCGATACAAAAGAGGGAGGTTCTTATCAGATTTCTTCCAGCTTTGTTGCCTTGTCTTTGCTCGTTTCCTTTGCCAGCAACACCGATTAACAACAAATTCAAACACGAAGGCCTGTGCCATCCGGGCATATTGGCAAAGATCCGCCCTAATTATAAATTACTAACCAATGGGGAAATTTAATGAAAAAACTTGTTTTCGCTCTAATTTTATTTCTTTTTGCAGGTTGCGGTTCTTCCCAGTTCTTACCAGATGATTTTGAGATTCCAACCGGGTTTGAAACTGCGCATTTCCGGTTGCGCCCAATAACTGTCGCTGATGCGGAAAAAGACTATGAAGCAATAATGGAAAGCGTTGGACTTATCCGCAGCTCACTGCAGTATGACTGGCCTCCGGATGATTTCTCGCTGGAAGACAACAGGTATAATATGGAAAGCACTGTGGAAGCATTCAGACAGCGAAAGAATTTCACATTCGTCGTAGTTTCACTTGATGAATCCACCGTACTCGGCAACGTATACATCAACCGGGGTCTGGACGGCCCCGATGCAGCTATCTACATGTGGGTCAGTCAGTCGTCATACAACATGGGTCTGGCTTCTATACTGGAGCCTGCAGTCAGAGATTGGATAAACACGGAATGGCCGTTTGAAACCGTGGTCTACCGGGGAAGAACGGGTTACTCCAGGTAGTCTGAGGAAACCTGTTAAGAGTTCTTCATGAAGGAGTAAAATGACTTCAAACACAAAAAAGGATGACCTGACCGGTCTGTACACCCGTAGTATTCTCGAGGAACTCGACAGAAAATTCTCCGCTATTGCCACAGATACTATCTGGTCTCTCATGGTTATTGACATTGACCATTTCAAACTTGTCAATGATGTCTTCGGTCACCTTCAGGGAGACAGAGTTCTCCAGCGTGTGGCAAATATTCTAGCCCGTAATTGTCGTGGGGAAGATACGCTTCTTCGTTACGGTGGAGATGAATTTGTAATTGTAATGCCATTCACAGAACAGCTGAAAGCGGTTAATCAGGCAGAAAGAATTCTACAGGGAATGGAGAT
>JAOZLN010000008.1:18799-19313 GCA_029934845.1 Candidatus Sabulitectum sp. | reverse complement strand
TAGGTGTGGATTCTATGGTAAATAATACTAATTTCCTGTTTTTGCACTCTTTTAGACAAACAAAAATCGTTTGGAACACCAGCAACAGCTAATATAACAGGCAGACACTTTATTGTGTTTATTTCCGGTAACCCTTTTTGCGCCATATATATGCGACAAATTCTTCTATTTCACGGCGCTGAACCTCATCAATGGGAGTAACTCGATCAAATACCCAGGCAGCTGCATCCGATGCACATTGAAACTCGCTGCTGTTTGATCCCAGATCAGCCAGAATAGCAGCAATTTCCTCCATGCGCGTGTCGCGAAGAAGATCAGACCCCTCGTCGGCTAACCGCTCCAGAAGATTTGTCCGGGGAAATTTAACACTTTCTTTAAGGATCTGATAATGGTCCCGTAACTGAGAAACAGAAACGCCGTACTCACCGGCCAGCTGCTCTTGAGTAAAATGAGGGCCACCTCTGGTCACTGCGTACTCCAGGGCGGCAGCCCAGGCTTCCGGCTTTCTGCCTGA
>JAOZLN010000008.1:0-18789 GCA_029934845.1 Candidatus Sabulitectum sp. | reverse complement strand
ACTTACTGTACAGAAACGACTCCATGCCTCTGCTGCCACCGTTGCTGCTTCCGTGGAATAGCCGTGAAGACCAAGCATGCCTGCTGTCATACCAGGCACCACGTCCACAAGCGGAAGGTCGGTTTTTTCAATTGCACTCCGCCTCATCTGAACCCTTAATGCTTCGATCCGCAGAAGGCTGTGTTCTATCTTCTCGTCATAAGGCGCAAGCTCTCTGGCTTGAAGAAGAAGATGAAGACTCTCCTCCAGCCTGTCTCTTTTGGCCTCGAGCAATGCCAGATAGGTAAGGGTGGAAGCAACGCGGTACCGTTCTCTTCTTGCAACAGACAAAAGAACCCGCTCTGCGTCAGTGTCCCGGTGAAGCATAAGAAGAACAAGCCCCTTTTTTCTTCTTGCATCCAGATCATTCGGATATGCCTTCAAGTAGGAATCAATAGATTCAAGAGATGTTTCAAAAAGATCCAGTTGCAGAAAAATATCCGCCGCCAGAAGAAGGGCTGCAGCTCCGGGAATACCGTACCATTTGAAATTGGAAAGCCTTCTGGCAGCACTGCCCGCGTCGCCCCCGTCCAGTTCAAGTCGACATATTTCAAGAACAGCAAGATTTTCATCAGGTGTATCGCGCACTGAAGAATCCTGCAGCAACCTCTCCAGACTCTCCCGGGCTTTTCCGGTGTCGCCGCTTTCTCTTGCCTCCTCCACCTGCTGCCATAACCAGCTTACATTTTGGTTTTCCATAACCCCTCCTGCGATCAGTTTACCGTGGCCAGAACCCCTGTAACAGAAGATGACTGTCTGAAAAGACCACCCTCGGTCTCTGCCTCAATAACATAAATGTAGGCGCCTGACGCAGGAATGTCACCATCTTCATCAAGGCCATTCCATAATATCTGATTGTACCCCTGCGAACACTGCTTTGAAAAGCTTGTAATGCACCTGCCTGCGGTGGTGAATATGGAAACGGTTACAAACGCATTTGAGGAAACTGAAAAGCTGAAACACCGCTGACCGCTGCCGGGATTTGGATACACCACGTACTGTTCGATGGCAACTTCGCTCTGGTCTGTGGACACTACATACAAACTGTCTCTTGAAAGATTACCCACGCCATCCATAGCCTGAAGTATGAATAGATGAGTGCCGGATGCCAGACCTGACACAGCGTATTCAAGCTGACCGGTTGTGGTGGAACCGGTGTTGTATGTAAATGCACTGCTCATATCAAATTCTTCACCGTCAATAAAAAGTTGAATGCTCTTACCTGTACCACCCAGAAAAGTAATACCGCTGGGGTCCGAAAGCTCTGCTTCAAGCACTCCCTCTTGTGTGATCACAGGCTCTTCAATACCACTCTGACCCTTGATCCACATGGATATTTCAGGGCCCGTAAAATCTGAAGGAGCATCACCCTCTAGAAGGCTCAACGGAGCATCTGCACCAAGTTCGATGCCACCGGACACAATTGCAGCGCCGTCAACCCTGGCAAGCTCACCTGTGTTGCATGCAGCTGGAAGAATGCATTCTGCAGAGAACTCTCCACCGGAAAGCACCGACCTTCCACGCCAGGCAGTACCCCCCTGATGGAAGTAGTCTATAACCCCGCCTGACAGCATTGTATAGCTCACAGGAATGTCTGATTCAGATATCTCTATCAATGCAAGCCCGTCGGCAGCAGCTCCTGTTCCAGTAACAAGATTCGTTTCACCGGAGCGAAGGGTATCCCCCACAAGTTCCACAGCCAGATCATTTCTGGACATGGGCAGGACCAGGTCAGGAAAACCAAGGAATACATAGTATCTTGTATTCCCGGCTTTGTGAGCAGCCAGCTTGCCAGCCCAGAACGAATATCCAATTGAATGCCCTCCCCGGGTAAGAAAAGGAATCATTGCAGAACCGTAGTTGTAATTGGAACTTGAATAGGTTGGTCCAGTAGCTCCAATTGTTGCAATTGCTCCTCCTGCAGGATGATAAACAAGTTTCTCGCTGATACAGTCAACACCTGGAACAAAAAAACGGGAAATATCACAGGAGAGGAACATGGAAAGTGGTAGCCGCGGCCCATTAGTAAGCGAGGCAGGATCGTCTCCAAGCATAACTTTCTCATGAGCAATTTGATTTGCAGAACCGTGACCGAAGTAAAGGAAAACACCCATACCCTCATTCAACAGCTCTCTTAAAGCAATGCGGGCATCAGGTTTTTCCGGGTGTACGTCTCCAACCACGGTACCGGGAGGCCATGGGTATTCAATAAGGTAAAATTTCTCTGGCTTGGCATAGAACGGAAGGTCTTCATAACATATTCTTTCCATGTAATAAACATGTTCAGTCTCGGAAGCATAGGCTGAAGACTGACCCCACTCATCATCTGCAAAAAGAACAAACCTGCTGCTCCAGCTTCCATCTCCCTGACCGGAATGGTACAGAATGCTTTTTGCGCTCACTGCCCCGAAAGCGGAAGCATCACCGGCAGGGATCCTGGCAATTGGGATCTCCGGAAAAACAGCATCTGCATGAACCTGCACAAACCAGTCGTCTTCTGCCCAGGATGGATATCCCTGGGAATTTGTAAGAAAAATCATCGCAGGAACAAGATCGGGTAGAGTGGTTGAATAACCCATGGGGTCGTAGTGTGCATCACCACCCAGAATTACAGTACTCAAAGGTGTTGACCAGGAATCCATTCCCCAGCGAACAGTCGATCTGATGGCTCCGGGGTCTTTTACACCCTGTCCAAACTCATCGTATATCTCACTTGTAGTGGCAGTAACAACCTCAAGACCCATGCTCTGCATAAGAGACACAAGCCCAATGGCATCATCTGTGAAAATATCAGGAACGACAAGCAGCCTGTCCCCTGAGAAAACAGTGCCCACAAGCCTGCCCGGTGAAGCTGGAGAGATAGAAACTGGAGAAAGCCAGCTGTTGTCTGCCATGACCATAAGAGATGTTGAATCATGAAGGCCAAGTGAGAAATCCAGGCTGCCACCAGTCTGCTCTGCTCCGGAAATAATTACCGGATCCATAAGATCAGACACATCAAAAGCCTGACTGCCACCGGAAAAAGAAAAATTGTAACGGCTGGTCTGCCCCTGAAAGAAAAGCCGGCGGCTGGAAGCAACTGTAGAAACCGGATATGTCAGCTCGATATAATCAAGATAAAAGTCTGAGGCGGGGTCATTGGATGAAAAACTTATTTGAAACTGATCAAGATTGGAAATATTCACATTCTTGAACAGGGCTTCTTTCGGCCCGGAACCGCTTAGTTCGACAGTACCTCCGCCTTGAAGGGTAACTGTATAAGCCGATGACTCTGAAACAGCAAAGGCTACAGTTACATCTGCAACTCCTGCAATGTCTGTAAGATTCAAGGGAACAGAGGTTTGTTCACCGGAATTGATCTTCGTCCAGAACCACCCTGTTCGAAGTTCATACTGAGGCATCCAGTAACCACCATCCTCAAGATGAACAGCATGTACAGTGGTATTGCCCCAAACGGGAGAACCGTCAGGAGAACCGGGTTCACTCTGCATCCTGGCCCCGGACTCGCCGCCCCATGTAAGCCAGTAAACCCTTTCTTCTGCATATCGGTGAAAAAGCCACTTAAGAGATCCCTCAATATTCTCGTACCTGTTCAATCCTCCTGCAAGGAATCTTATTGTGTCGTCGCCGTTGAAAATACCATCGCCATTTTTATCGTCAACAATAACAGGCACCGGCAGAAGAAAGTGTTCAGTTTCCGGAGCCTGTGCGAACTGGGTACCGGGGCCAGAGAAAAAAGCTATGGTTTCAATTGGGGATCCACTGGCATTACAGCCTGCTGCCTCCAGATCTGAGCATGCTACCTGGTATCCACCGGTGTTCTCAATAGAGATCCTGGCCCAGGGTTTTCCCCAGAAAGGGCTTTCAGCTCTGCTGCCTGCCTGTGAGTAGTAAACATTCCCCTGTGCAACCCCGTAAAGAAGATGATCTTCAGGAATTATCTGACCCGCTGCACCACCGTTCCACACAAGGGATACTGATACCGATGAAGTGAAACCTCTTTCGGTAAATGGATAAATGTTAACCACTGCCACCTGAGTGCCAGCCAGCGGAAAAACCCCCTCGAATTCCACCGTGTGAACTGTACGGTCAACTGGAGTGGTTGGGACTTCCCGGGAATCAAGACCTGTTCCCACCAGCACCCCTGCTCTGGGAATCGCTATTCTGTTCACAGAAGCAGTTGAAGAAACTTCAGTATAGCTGAGAACGGGTTCAACACCAGTGGGAACCGGTATGTATATGGTCTTCACCGGGTACATGGGAACTCCCGGTTCATTCAGGTTTACCGTGCCTTCAACAGCTGGAACTCCGCTTGCATCAAAACTGGGGGAACTAAAGCCGAATGTACCGCTCCAGGAAGCTGCAAGAACAGCAATTAGTGACAGTACAATCATCTTTTCTCCTTAAAACCTGTAAGAACAGGCAGAATTTCCCCTGCTTTTCTTCTTATGCTGATAACATTATCGCTGTGGGGCAATTCTGTCTGAACCGGATTTATTTCAATAATGACAGCTCCACCCTCAAGGGCAGCAAAAGGTATTCCCGCCGCAGGCCAGACCTGTACTGAGGTACCAATAACAATCATCAGATCACAACCTTCCGCCAGCTCATAAGACCTCGAGATAGTTTCCGGCGGCAGCGGTTCACCGAAAAGAACGATATCCGGTCTTAGAATTGCACCACAATCAGGACAGACTGGAGGATCAGCGCGGAGTAACTCAGATGTAAGATGAACAGAGAAACCGCATTTATCAATACATGAAGCAGTTCTCATGGAACCGTGAAGCTCCATCACATCTGTCTGGCCTGCCTGCCTGTGCAGCCCGTCAACATTCTGTGTAATAACAGGTAGATGCCCTTTTTGTTCCTGCAGATATGTAAGAGCATAATAGCCCGGGTGCGGTACTACATTCTTGCCGGCGATCAACCTCATTCTGTACCAGCTCCATACCAGTTCAGGATCTGCTCTAAGCCCTGAAATTGATGAAAGCTGCTCCGGGCTGTATTCCTTCCACAGACCTTCTTCTCCTCGGAATGTTCTCATTCCACTCTCCCGGGACATCCCTGCCCCGGAGAAAACAACGGGATTGCTGCTTTCTCGAATAAGCTCGGCGGCTTTGTTTATCATGGGCTTACCACCAGAATATCAGTAACTGATAAGCTGCCTGAGCTGCCGGAGCTGCGGGAGCTGCGGGAAAACTCAATAACGTAAATATAGGCTCCGGCGGCTATGCTATCTCCATCTGAATCCATCCCGTTCCATACAAGCTGACCTGCTCCGCTCTGTACTATGGTTTCGCCTTTCCAGACCGGGCGACCAGCTATTGAATAAACCGTAACACCAACAGTTCCCGATAAGGATGTTGTGAAGAAGAATGCCCGCTGCCCTCTTGCTGGATTGGGATACACACCGGTTCTCTCAAGCAATGGTGCATCACCTTCCATGACGTTGAAGGAAAGAACAGACTCTCCTGTATTCTTCATTCCGTCCCGGGCTACTACTCGTATTTCATGTATTCCCGGCAGCAGATCTGGAATAGTGTAATCGAGAGACCCAGTGACATAACTTCCCTGGTTGTAGGCAAACAATTCGGTAATATCCTCGTATCCACCATCTACAGAACCAATAATGATCGATCCTGCATCATTGCCCAGAACACATATACCTGAGGGGTCGGAAAGAACAGCATGCATAGTTGCGTTCTGGTAAACAGAGGGAATCTCTCCACCCTGCGAAGCCGGAAAACTGAGCTCGATCTGTGGACCTTCCGAATCGCTGATGTAGTTGCCTGTATCTATGAGCGGAACAGGCCACGAATAACCTGTACCCAGCTGGTATCCTGTTCTTCCCGTAGCATCAGTTCTGGCCATAGAACCGGTATCTGCCTGAAGAGGAACGAAAAAATCAACCGATGCATCTCCATGCTGATCTGTGGAAAGAATACCGCTGTACAGCTCCGAGCCGTAAGACAGATACTCTATAATGAAATTTGTTGAAAGCGGGCTGGTATAGATCACAGAATCAGCACTTTCAATACAGCGGAAGAGAAAAGAAGACTCTTCAGGAAAAGATACATTTACAGTGTTGACCCAGCCTCTGGTCAATGTGTCCTCAGGCTGGGCGGAATAGCCTTCTGTTTCCGTCCATGGAAGAGTTATTCCACCGTCTCCCAGAACAGGGTATAGAAAGTTGTTTTGAGTACCTATGAAGAGTTGGGAAAGCCATAATGCTTCTGCAATAGTAAGGTCTCCCTGATGTAATCTGCTCATGAATTCTGACGAAAGGGTCATATTCTGCCCACTGAAGCTGGTTCTTGTACATGCAACAGTTGCTGATGCTCCCCCACCTGGATGAAAAAGAAGGATCTCTGCCAGACAATCTCCAGCTGAAAGATCGAAGAAGCCTGTGGCACATGAGAATGAATTGTAAAGAAAATATCGGGGACCGTTGTCTAGCTGACTGACCATGGAAGACGCAAACAATTTCTCGTGAGTCATCTGATCGTAGGATCCGTGGCCGAAGAAAGAGGTATACACAACTCCTCTATTCAACTGATCAGTAAAATCGGAAGATGCATCAGGCTTGAAAGGGTGGACACCGTCCAGGGTTGTTCCAGGAGGCCACGGATACTCTATTTCGTACAGTTTTACCACATTCACCCATGGTGGAATAACACTGTCAGCCAGGTACTCACAAGTAAGCGTGGGGTCATCTTCCTCGGACCAGCCTGTGGGCCCCCATTCGTCATCAGCAGCAAGCAGCACCCTGTTGGCCCATGGTCCCAGAATGGAACTGCTCTGCAGTGCGGCAGCTTTTTCCGAAGCAACAAGAAGTTCACCAATTGTTGAAGCAGGGATTCGGGACAGTGGAATTTCAGGAACCTCACCGCCGGAATGGACCGTGGTGAAATATGATTCCCTGCAAAGACCGGATTCCAGTGCTACATTCACCGGAGCAGGTGATTCGTACCCTGTTGAGTGCCCAATGGGATCATTGGATCCGTCCCCTATAAGCAGCAATGCCTGTGGTGGGTCGGTCCATGTATCAAGAGCCCATCTGACAAGAGATCTTACAGCTCCGGGATCAGCAACCCCCTGACCGAATTCATCGTAGATCTCTCTGTAGGTAACTATAGATGTGGAAAGACCACGGGCAGCATAGACCGATTCCAGAACAGAAAGCCCACTGGCCATGCTTTCGGGAACTGTAATTATTACATCCGCCGATACCGATGCTCCCAGTATTCTTCCCGGTTGTGCTGGTTCTATCAGCAGAGGAGAAAGATAATGATAGGGATTAACTGTGATGAATGCGGTAGTTTCTGCCTGTAAAACCGTAGAAAGTCTGGCTTCAGAACCGTCCAGTGTCCAATCTGTAAGCTCAACAGGAGCAAACGGATCGCTTACATCAAAAATCTTTGACTCCTGGCTGACAGGTCCAAACCGCATGGAATAAACACCGGGAGCATGATCAGACAGAAATGTCCGGTAGCCGGCAGAAAGGGAAAGATCTACTGGAAGCAGTATTTCCGCATAGTTAAAATACGATACATCCGAAGAGTTGTTCCATACCTTCAGTATGTTACCCCCCTCTTTAACAGAAATACTATCCATGGCAAAAACTTCATTTCGAAGGCTGCCAATGCTATCAAGAATAGGAACATTCTCCAGTTCAGCTCTGACATGGTAATTGTTTGGGTCCGTGTTGACCAGAGAAAGTCTTAAAGTGGCATACTCGGAATCAAAAGGGGAACTGAGGTAAAAATAGCTTGGAAATTCAGCACTGAGGAACCCCCACAGCCATCCTGTTCTGTTCTCTGTATAGTTCCAGAACACCTCCTGCTCATACCCGAATGGAATAATTCCTTCTGTTATTTCTGTTCCACCTGACGGAATTGCTGATCTCCGGTCAATTCTTGCTCCGTTATCTGCGCCCCATGTAAGCCAGTAGGTATTGTTTTCGTCGTAGCGATGAGAATGTCTGAAGAGCGAATCTGCCACAAAATCCCAATGCCACAACCCCTGGCCGTAAAAGACAAGAGAATCGGAGAGGTCAAAAATACCATCCCCGCCATCAAAAACAGTTATGGAAACCGGGGCAAGCTGGTGCTGGTCTCCGGGATCATCAGGGTCAAACATCACACCAGGACCGGAAAACATTGACAAAGATGCCGATGGAACTCCGGAGGCCGCACAGCCGGAAGCTTCCAGTTCCTCACCTGTAACACTGTAAAAACCTGTGTTTCCTATGGCAATTCTTGCCCACGGCTTCCCCCAGAAAAAACTCTCTGTTCCTCTCTGGTAAAAAGGCCACCATACTTCCGATTCAGGGCACAGGTTCTGAAGAAGAGTTCCCTGGATGGATCTGGCCCCGGGAGCTTCGTGAAAAGAAAGGGAATAAGTGATCTCTTCTGCATACCGGGAAGGGTTACCGTAACAGAATGGAGATATTGACACCATTGCAACTGTAGTTCCCAGAAGGTGGATCACTTCAAATGAGACCGGAGCGTGTGCTGCAGGAAATTCTACAGGCTGAAATGTCTCTACAGCATTCAAATCGCTGCCGGATAAACTCGGGGCTGCAATTGTCAGTGCTTTATCCCATGGCGTATTCCCGTCCACATTTACAACCCATTCAAGGCTGGGGGCTGAGCCCGGCGGTACCGGAATAAAGTGAACAGAACCTGGAAGCTGCGCACCTCCGTTCATCTCAATTGCATGCATACCCGGTATGGCAATGGAACTAAGACCATCTGCATCCAAAAGGTATGGTTCACTAACCTCTACTGTAATAACATGTTCCAGAGCAATGACGGCGCAAGCCAGTAATATTCCAGACAGAATAATCCCCCTTAGTCAGTGACGCATCAGTTTTGATATATAATCAATACTCGGAAAGGTGAATGGAGGTTCCCCTGGCAACACTTTCATGGAAACTGGCATGGCGTTATTTGAAGCGCCACCCGCAAAGGAAAAGACTGGCTTTCGCATCGGTTGTAAGTACCGCGGGGGTCACTCTTGGCGTAGCTGCTCTGGTGATCGTAATGAGCATTCTAGGGGGTCTGGAGGATTTCATAAGCCGCAGTGTCAAAACAGTTGATGCACCTATTGCAATTCTCTCTGCAAATTCCTCTCCACTACCAGACGATTCACTCTTTCTTCTCAACCTGCAAGCGCTGCAGGAGGTTCGCTGGGTTTCTCCTTTTATTGAAGGCGAAGCCGTTGCAAGAATGCCAGCCCGTGATATTGAGGCCGGCTGCCTGGTACGAGGCATCACTGAAAATAACTTTCATGATACAGGACTGGACTCTATGCTTATCTGGGGATCTCCTCCGGTCTTATCAGAAGATGATCTTCCAGGAGCTGTTCTAGGCATATACCTCGCGGAAGATTTCATGCACAGTATGGGAGACACTCTTCTTTTCTTCCCCCCTTCCGCTTTCTTTTCCAGTGGAAGAACCGGGGTAGGTCGTGCGGTACTGGCAGGCTCCATAGAAACCGGACTGCCGGTTAACGACAGAAAGATCGTTTACCTTCCTCTTGAAACCGCTTCGCGAATGTTTCTTCCCCGGGGAGGGTATACTGGTTTCTTCATTGAACCTGAAGACGGTTTTACCCAGGAGGAAACAGTAGGAGCTGTAAAAGAAATTGTTCCTGATTCCATGAATGTTCTTACATGGCAGCAGAGAAATCCTGCTCTTTACGCAAGCCTTAAACTGGAACGACTGGGAGCTTTTGCAGCAATTCTTCTAATTACCCTGGTTGCATCTTTCAACATTACCGGAACCATCGCCAGATCTGTTGTTGAAAGAAGAAGAGATATTGCCGTGCTTAAAGCTATGGGTGCAAATCGTCAACTGATTCTGCGTGTTTTCCTCTGGGAGGGATTGCTGGTGGGGCTTACAGGTGCTGTGGGCGGTATTATTCTCGGCCTTGCCGGCTGCTGGGTTATTGGATCCACAGGCATTATACATCTGCCGGATGTTTACTCTTTTCACGATTCATTCCCAATGAAAATATCATTACTGGCTGTATTCACCGCCGGTGGTATATCTGTGCTGATAAGTATTCTTGCAGCACTGGTACCTGCAGCCCGGGCATCGGCCCTTGAGCCTACAAAAGGGCTCCGGCAGTGATACTTACCGCTCTTCTTGCTTTTCTGATCTCTCCTGCGGATTCCGCAAGAGAGCTTATATCCATCCGTCACATTCCCGAAGCTGCCATGATCTATTCACAGATGGCAGCCGCTGAAGACGGTTCCTGGATGCTTGAATTCGGCAGGCTTCTTGAAGCGTCAGGCAGATTCTCAGACGCCCGCAGGATCTATGGAATTGCCCTGGGAAACAGCACCTCAATGGAAACATCAGACTGGTTGATCAACAGAAGGCTGGGAGTTTCTCCAATTGATACTACCCTGACAATAACAGCCTCTGTGACCAATACAGGAAACATTACTGCCTGGGGCGTTCAGGTGATACTTCCCATGCCGGTTTCCCATCCTCCATTCCAGAATATCACCATTCTTCAAAATGATTTTACTCCATCCGGAGGCCTTCTAAGTGCAGATATACCATTTATCCCCCCCGGGCACAGCATTGAGCTTTCAATTACACTGCATGTTCTTCAAAGACCCGGCTCTGCAAGACCTGTCAGCCAGGCGCTAAGCGATGAAGATCTGAACTGGATCACGGAAACCATAAGAACAATGCCGATTCCCGCTGCTCTTCCCGGTCCATGCGTTCCCATGAGCGAAGAAATGGCGCGGCTGGCTGAAGAACAGGGGCTGACCCTGCAAGTGGAGGGAGGCGTAATACTGGACAGAACAGGCTGCATCTTCCATGCCTGGAATGTACTGGAGAACCCGGTTATCAGAATTGACCCCCTTCTTTTTAAAACCGACTCTCTTCTGGGATTTGCACACAACCCCACAGATGTTATTCCCCTGTGGGATCTGGGTCCTACAGACGGGTACGAACTGAATCTGCTCTACAAAAATCCCAGTTGTCAACTTCGAGGCTCTATGCAGATAGAAGCACAATAACTAATAAATAAATAAAGAAAGAAAAAAAGAAAAGAATGAAAACATATCTTGAATGCTACCCCTGCTTCCTCAAACAGGCTCTCAGCGCTGCAAGAAGAGCTGAAGGAACAGAAGCCCAACAGCTCTCTGTTATAAGAAGAGTGATGGGAATACTTAAAGATCTGGATGCCTCTGCAATTCCACCGGAGATAGCCAGGCTTGTGCACCACGCCGTGCGGGAAGAGATTTCCTGCCGGGATCCTTACAGAGAAGCCAAACGAAAGAGCACAGAACAGGCACTGGCTCTGCTGCCGGAACTAAGAGAACTGATCGATGATTCACCGGATCCAATGGACACTGCCATCAGGCTGGCTATTGCAGGCAACATCATGGATCTTGGGGTCATGGAAGACTTCGGTGATCTTCGGAGTACCATAGACAGGGTACTTAAGCAGCAATTTGCAGTGGATCACACAGCTGACCTCAGAGAGCTTCTGGCAACTGCGGACCACCTGCTTTATCTGGCAGACAACACCGGTGAAACAGTGTTTGACAGAGCTCTTATTGAAAGGATCAACATCCCTGTGATCTACGGGGTAAAGGGTTCACCTGTACTCAATGATGCCACCGAACAGGACGCCATTGAAGCCGGGCTTCATGAGGTTGCGACAATCCTGTCAAATGGAAGCGATGTGCCTGGAACTCTGCTTAAACTGTGTTCCGCTGAATTCAGAGACGCATTTAAGAACGCCCCTGTAATAATAGCCAAAGGCCAGGGCAACTACGAATCTCTAAGCAATGCCGGCAGCAAAGTGTTCTGCCTGCTGCAGGTTAAATGCCCGGTAATAGGAGAAGACATCGGAGCTCCGGCAGGCAGCATTATCTGCCGCCGCTCTTACCCGTGATGGACTGCGCAGGAATCAAGAAGGCTTCGTATCATCTTCTGTTACTGAGTACCGTGTAACCCTGCTTCTTTCTTGAAGAAGTCAACACTGCGACGGGTAAAAGATATTCCATGCTTTTTGTCGATTCAGCAAATCCTTGTGTTCATCCCGCTGGAAGTCAGGTTTCTTTCTCATGGATTGATAATACACCGTGTATGGCTATTTGTCTGTACTTATGCATGGCTCTTCCCGGTAAGGAAACAGCTCTTTCCTCAATCAGTTAAGTTGTCGTAATGAATACTGCAGTAAACGAAGTCACCGGACGGGCTTGAAGCTATTCCCAGAACTTCGTGATCTATATCAATCTCTCCCGCGAGATCCAGACCGGGAAGATCAGCAACTATTATTGAAGAATCACCACCGGTTATGTACAACTGGTTCAGACCGGGTACATAACAGAGCCTGGGCACACCGCCAGTTACATTCAGTGAATCTGTTACTGCAAGAGTGCTTCTATCCAGAGCAATAACACCACTTTCCACAAAATCTCCAAACTCCCACCACGACACATACAGAGTGTTCGATCCAGGAACCAGACATATCTCACTTAAATGCTCAATACTGGTGGAAGCAATTTCTTCGCCGGTGTCGGGATCAAGACAAATTAAAGAGCCGGATTGATAGATGTACAACTCACTACCCGTCTCCGAGAACGCCATATTCCACGTATGGAAATCAAGCGTATCCACAACACTCCCCAGTTCTGTGTCAATAACGAGAGTACACAACAGTGAATCATTCTGTGGTACATAAACAAGACTGGTTCCCGGTCTGTGTGCAATGGGTGGTCCCGAGATTCCACTCAGCGACATCGTATCAGTTACGGTCAGTGATGGTATATCCACCACATAGATCACTCCCGGGAGAAGAGCATAAAGCTCAGTTCCCTCATCGTTCAGACACAGATCTCCGCAAAGACCGGATGATCCGAAAGTAAGAGTACCGCTGACTGTCCGCGAAAGGCAGTCTATCTGAATTACTTGATCATCTCCATAGACGGAAACAACATAGGCATAGTTACCATCGCTGGATATGCGAATTCTCGTATTTAAAACATAGCCCAGATCAATTTCTGCAATTACCGAACCAGTGGACGTACTGATCACCGACACCTGGGAAATGAAGGTTTCAGAAGGCTCGGTAGAACTGTTACATGCAAGTGTAAATGTAAATGCAAGAAGCAGAATCGACAGAATTATTACCCTGAGCATTGTATTCCTCCTGAATAAATTTTGATGTGAACTGCTATACTAATGGAAAGTGGTCATAGCCCTGAGAACGGATCTTAATCTGTTCACCTCGATTTGTAAGAATAAACTCCTGCCCTTCACGGGCAGTGCCTATTCGATAAAAGCCATCACCCGGTGGTAATGCCCCTGCCGGCAGAGCAAAGAGCAGTTCGAAATCCTCACCTGCACTGCATGCTGCAACAGGATAGCTCTTCGCATAGGGAACAAGGGGAACCTGCTCAAGCTCTACGGTAATCTCAACACCGCTTTCCCTTGCCAGATGTTCACATTCAGAAAAAAGACCATCTGAAATATCAATGGCTGCCTTTACCCCGCAGCTTCTCATGGCAGGCAGGGCGTCAAACCTGGCTTTCGGGGCAAGAAAAAGCTCAACCTGTTCTTTCTCCATTGCAGTAAGCTCTTCATTCCTTCCTCTTTTCAGAAGTTCCGGCGAATCCAGCGACCTGCCAAGAGGACCTGTTACCCATATTGAATCTCCAGGTTTTACAGCACTTCGCAGCAGTGGATCATTATTACCGCACTCGCCTAAAACAGTCAGTGTGATTCCGAAGTCTGATCCCTCTATGGTCTCTCCACCCACCACAGGGCAATCACTTCGGGATGTAAGACCTTTGTAAAACTCCATCAGCCAGTCAACATCCATGTCTGAAGGAAGCATTACTGCCGAGAGAACACTCCCGGGTTCTGCCCCCATGGCGGCAATATCAGACAGGGCAGCTTCCAGCAACCTGATCGCCAGCAGGTCAGGAGCAGTCCACCAGCGATAGAAATGTGTTCCCTCAAGAAACGAATCTGTTGTGACTACCGGAGTTTTCAGTGAGGCGAGAACAGCAGCATCATCGCCAGCTGCGGCTATGGGGAATTTGTCTCTTATGGCTCTGATGAAACCGTGTTCGCCAATATCCTGCAGGTACTTCATTATCGCCGAAGGATTACTTCCAGCTGTGACAGAGCCACAGCTGGAGAAGCATCTGGTGAACTCATAATACCCATTGGCAGGTTGCATGAGCAGGTGGTTTGATGATTTTCTCCAAGCAGAATAAGTGCTTCACTAAGCACCTTCCCGGCCATTATCACATTGTCTTTCACCACTTCCATGACCATTTCAACAGTCACATCCTCTTCGGAGTGGTGCCAGCAGTCATAGTCTGTGCTCATTGCAAGTGTGCCGTAACACATCCCGGCCTCTCTTGCCAGCTTGGCCTCTGGCAGGGTGGTCATTCCGATTATGTCCCATCCCTGTGCCCTGTAAAATTCACTTTCGGCCCTGGTACTGAATGCCGGGCCTTCCATTACAACCATTGTTCCGCCATCATGAACAACAGCTCCTGCTTTCTGCACAGCTTTAACAAGAAGACCTCTAAGATCAGGGCAGTAGGGATCTCCCAGGGGAGCATGTCCCACAACTCCACCACCCAAAAAGGTGGAATCTCTGAGCCCTTTTGTTCGATCGAATAGCTGATCAGGAACAACGAAATGTCTGGGCTCTATCTTCTCGCGCAGGCTTCCCACTGCATTGAAACTGATAAGAGTATCAACTCCCACGCTTTTGAGTGCATAGATATTGGCAGCATATGGAACCTCAGAAGGTGTATAGATATGACCTTCTCCATGCCTGGGAATAAATGCCAGATCCAGACCATGAAGATTACCGAATGTGATATCTGCAGAAGGGTCTCCAAAGGGGGTTTCAATTCTTTTACTGCGAAGAATTTCCACTCCGGGAATAGAGTAGACTCCGCTTCCACCAATAATTCCAACAGTATGAGACATCGCGCTCCTTTCAAGTTTATTCAGATGTCAATCATACAGAGAGCAAGGGCTGCAGCAAACCTGGCATTAACTGTCGAATGTAATTCCCTAGGGGTTGAGTCTGTATTTATTTTGCCTTATAGTCGGCTTGTGAATACTGTAACTAATCGTTGAATTTGACTGAAAACAAGGAGGAAATAGAAGCATGAAAAGATCTTTGAACTTTGCCGTTGTACTGGCTGTCTGCGTTTTATTTACAGGGTCAGCTCTGGCCACAAACGGTATGAATATGATCGGCTACGGCGTTCGCTCATCGGGCATGGGCGGGGCAGATGCTGCGGCTGACGCAGGCTTTGCAGGCGTAGCCGGTAATCCGGCCACAATGGGCAAGCTTAACGACAGAGGCATGGCACTGGGAGTTTCCCTTCTTATGCCAAAGCTCAATGTCTCCAATGAAGCAATGGGTCTTGATCTTGATGGAGAAGATCAGATCTTCCCTCTTCCCTACATTGCGTACACCCAGAGGCTTGGTTCGGATTCACCCTGGATCCTTGGCATGGAAGCCTATGCACAGGGCGGTATGGGCGTGGAATTCCTGAACTTTCCAACAAGCGCAACTACTTCCGACAAGATCTCATCAAATGTTATGTTCATGCGCCTTACTGGTGCAGCCAGCTACCAGGTGAATGAGAAACTGACACTTGGTCTCTCTGCAATCGGCGGGTACGCAAAAATGGATTTCGCAATGTTCCCGGGCGGTGCTGGCGGTATGGATGTTACAGATATGACCGACATGGGTTTTGCCGGTCGCTTTGGCCTGCAATTCAAAGTCTGTGACAGAATGACCATTGGTGCAGTTTACACATCTGAAGCTGCCCTGGATCTTAAAGACGGCAATGCAGCGATCAATTTCGGCACTGCAGGCGGCGGAGTGATTGATTACGCAGCACAGATGAACGATTTTGCATGGCCGCAGGAAGCAGAGTTCGGCATTGCCTTCCAACCAAGCTCCGACTGGTTGGTCGCAGTGGATACAAAGTGGATCAACTGGGAATCATCAATGGATGTTGTTACCCTTGAAGTAAGTGATCCTCCGGATGGATACCCTGCAACTCCTTTCCCGGACGGACAGGGTGGTTATACCGACTCAATGCCTTTCCAGATGAAATGGGAAGATCAAATGGTTTATGCCCTTGGAGTTGAGTATTCAATCAATGAAATGAATACTGTAAGAGCTGGTTTCAACCACGGCTGCAGCCCGGTTCCCGATGACTACCTCTCGCCGCTCTTTCCTGCAATAGTGGAAAATCATGCCACAGTTGGCTACGGTCTTAACCTTGGTAACCTTTCTTTCGATCTTGCTTACGAAATGGGCTTTGAGAATACTCAAACCAACGACAATACCAATGCAATGGTTAATCCCTTCGGCCCTGGAATAACAGTAAGCCACTCCCAGAACACCATTCACTTTGAAACAGCCTACTCTTTCTAAAAAGCTGTAACTGGAAACCGTGCAGAGCTTCGGCCCTGCACGGTTTTTTTGTTATGTTCCCACCGGAGGAAAAGGAAAGGACAACTGTGGCAGTAGAACTACTTGAACTTACATTCGACCAGCTTCAGAACTGGCTTGTGGAAGATCTGCATCAAAAACCCTTCAGAGCAAAACAGTTGTTCAAGTGGCTGCACTTCAAAAGGATATCTTCTTTTGATGCCATGACCAACCTTTCTTTAAAATTCCGCAACCAGTTGAAGTCAACTGCCGGGATCACTGTTCCTGAGCAGGTGAATAAAGTTGAATCCCCTGATGGAACGGTTAAATACCTTCTGCAACTGCCATCGGGCCCGGCGGAATCAGTGTTGATCCCTGATCCCCCCCGTTTCACTGCATGCCTTTCCACCCAGTACGGCTGCCGTATGGGCTGCAAGTTCTGCATGACCGGTCTGGCCGGCTTTCATGGCAACATGACCGCTGGTGAAATAGTTGCACAGCTGTATGCCATGTCGGAAACCTCTGCGAGCCGAATCAGCAATGTGGTTCTCATGGGCATGGGCGAACCAATGGACAACTGGGATGCAGTTGCAAATGCTCTTGAAATAATCAGCGATAGCCGGGGGATATGCATTGGTCAGAGGAAGATCACAGTTTCAACTGTGGGAATTCCAGGGGGCATCCGGAAACTGGTGGATATGGAAAAGCAGTACGGCCTGGCTGTTTCACTTCACAGTGCTGTTCAAAGAACCAGGGAAATGCTTGTTCCCGCTGCCAAAGCGATAAATCTTGCTGAGTTGAAACGAGACATGCTGGAATACACAGGAACAACAGGAAGAAGAGTTACCCTTGAATACTGTCTTATCCAGGGCATCAACGACTCTCTTGAAGAAGCGGAAGCCCTTGTGCAATACTCAAAAGAACTTCCCTGCAAAATTAATCTTCTGGTCTATAACAGTGTTCCCGGTCTTGAATGGGAAAGACCTTCCGAGGAAAGTATTAAAAGATTCACCGAATACCTGTACCCAAGATGCTCTGCGGTTACCCTGCGCCGATCCAGAGGAGACGAGGTTGCAGGTGCCTGCGGCCAGCTTGGTGCCTCTGTTCTAAAGAAAGGGGACCCGGCTTTCACCGTGCCCCCTTAGACCCGAATCCATCACAAGTTTCTTGCTGCGAATTCCTTTTAAAAGACCAGACTGCCCTGAATTCTGATACCTGAAAGGTCCTCTTCTCCGGCAACATCCCCACCGATGGGAACCCAGTCGCCACCCAGAGTAATGTCGAAAAATGTACCTTCGTTGATCTTCATCCGGGCACCAAGCTCGAAACCTATCATTGCTCCACCTGTACTCGATGATTCTTCATTACCGGAAACAGTTTCCTCCACAGAATCCCATGCCACGATTCCACCTGCGGCGAAACCAACAAACGGTTCAAGACCTCGAGCTCCGGCGTAAGGTCTGTAGAACGGATAAGTTCTGTAACCCAGGTTAAGCATAATGGCGGTTATGCCATCAAAGTGCTCTCTGTCGGAATTGCACATACCCCCACCGATAGAAAGCCGGAACTGGTCTCCCTGAGCCATGGGAGTTTCAACACCACCCATGAACACAGAGCCAACTTCCAGCTGATTATCATCATTCAGCAATCCCGGCATCCAGGCACCGGCTCCAAAAAAGAAATCCATACTGTCTCTGGGCGGGTCTATTTCCTGTGCAGCGGCAAAAGAAGCAACAAGCAACAGAATAAGAATAATATTTCTCATAACGTCTCCCTCAATTTTCTATTCCCAGCCTTGCTGAGAGTTTTTCTGTGTCATAATAGTGCTTAACTGCCATCATCTCGGTTACAAGATCTGCCACCTTTATTATACCATCAGTGGCATACCTGCCGGTAAACACCATTTCTATTTTATCCGGCCTGGCAGCAGCAAGTTCCAGAACCTGTTTTTCCTGAAGCAGCCCAAGGTGAACAGAAACACATATCTCGTCTGCAATAACCATATCATAATCACCGCTGAGCATTGCTCTGAGAACTGATTCCAGCCCTTCTTCAGCAAGTTGGATGTCTTTCGCAGAAGGTTCCTTTCCAGGAAGAATAAAATCAGGGGTTCCAAACTGCTGCATTGTTACCTCAGGAAAACGGTCCGGAAAACAGAGTTCAGAATAATCCTGACCCTTCATGAATTGACCAATAAATACTTTCATACCGGAGCAAGCTGCTCTGACTGCCAGCCCAAGAGCAGCGGTGGTCTTTCCCTTGCCATTCCCTGTGTATACCTGTAATCTGCCCTGT
>JAOZLN010000147.1 GCA_029934845.1 Candidatus Sabulitectum sp. | reverse complement strand
CGCAATGTCTCCAAGAAGTTTGGTCCATCCGTAAAGCGATCGGGGAACTGCCGGTGATGTCTCTGTATACGGAGGAATACCTCCTGCATAAACCAGGTCGGTAGACATGTGAACAAGTCTTCTGTTTGTTTCTCTGCAGAAAATCGCCAGCTTCTGTGGCCACAGGGTATTCAGTTTGAATGCTGTTACCGGATCATTGATGCAACCACCCCTTGAAGACAAAGCTGCACAGTTCAGAACAAAGTCGGCTTCGTCCGGGGTTACATCAACAGGATCAAGAGAGGTCAGGTCTTCACCCCTGCTCAATGAACAGGGGTGAATGTTCCACTCTTTACTGAATTCTCTTTGAACAGTTCTTCCCAGACGGCCTGTTGCGCCTGTTAAAAAGAGTTCTCTCACCTCATGGAACCGGGAGGAGTGGCAAAGTACTGGAATATTCCTGTTGTACTCAATACCATTTCATCATTGGCATCCATGATGTTGTCCAATGCTTCAAGTGACTGCATGAACGTGTAAAAATCGGGATATGATTCATAGGCATCTGCATAGATCACCGCAGCAGTACTGTCTGCCGTACCCTGAATACGAAGGGCACTTCGATCGGCAAGTGAACTTATGCTGTCCACCCTGAGATTTGTCTCAGCAAGAATAGTCTGAGCCATCCGGTGCCCCTCTGCACGGTACCTGGTCGATATTCTGTTTCTTTCCGCCTGCATTCTGGTAAACACTGCCTGCTGGTTGGCAGCTGGCAGATCAGCGCGCTTGATTCTTACATCGACCACATAAATACCATACTGGGCAGTCATAAGTCTTGTTGCTTCAGTAACTCTGGCAAGAATTACTTCGCGGCCCTGGCCCGATGGGATCCTTATCATTCGGATGGTTTCTATAACCTCTCCACTTTCAGTCATGGCGATGTTTCCATCAGTTGTATCCGAATAGGTAACATTGTTCACAAGTTGGACATATTCACCGATACCAACAGGGTCATTGGTGTTACGCACAATATGAATAAGATCACTTCGTCCTATCTCCTGCCGAAGAACAGAGTAGATCACATCATCAAGTCTTGAACTGGCCGCATAAACAGACTGAACGCTCTGAAGGAACAGAAGCGGGTTCTGAATGCGCCATCTTGCATAACAATCAACCTGAAGATGCTTTTTGTCCCGGGTAACAACATCAGAGGGATCGTCATCGTACTCAAGAATACGGTCATCAAAAACACTAACCTGCTGAAGAAATGGAATCTTGAAATAGAGTCCTGCACCGGTACTCAATGCCACACCAGGGGCATTCTCTGCCATCCAGAGTTCCATTTCCGCCATTTCCTCCGGAGTTCTGTTCCCAACAATTACTCGAACAGGTTTACCCAGTTGCAGAACAACAGCCTGCTCTGTTTCACTTATGACAAAAAAGGCACCAAAAACAAGCATTAATGCCACTAATGCAACCACACCGACAAGGCAGCCCTTGAATTTTGGAGGAATTCTCATTACATGCCTCCATCCAGGTTGTAGTGGGTCAACGCACCTGCGCGTGAATCCACAATGGTGATCTGGATATCGCTGAGAACACTCTCAAGCATCTCCAGATGAAGTCTTGCGGAAGTCACCCGGGGGCTTTTGGCATATTCGGCTGCAACCATGGTGAACCTTTCAGCAGCTCCGGTAGCTCTGTTTATTCTTACCGTTGCATAACCCATTGCCTCATTAACAATGGTAACGGAATCGGCTCTGGCCTCAGGAATAACCTGGTTTCTATAACCCTCTGCTTCATTGATGTATGACTGCATGTCTTCCCTGGCTGTGGCAACATCTTTGAAGGCATCGGAAACCTGTGCCGGGGGCTGAACATCTTTCAACTGAACTGCAACAATGTTGATACCCATTGTGTAGTTGTCAGACATTTCCTGTACCTGGTCCATTATGCGGTTCTGTATATCAAGTTTGCCTGTGGTAAGCACAGCATCAATTGCATTGTCTCCTATGACCTGCCTGATGCAAGCTTCTGAAATGTCCACAAGTGTACCTTCCGGTTCTCTTACATTAAACAGATATGCTCCCACATCGCTGATTCTGTACTGCACAATAACCGAGCAGTTAATGATGTTCTCGTCACCTGTCATCATCTGGGCTTCACGAAGCATATCAGGGTCGTTGAAGCCAACATACTCTGTGGTTCTGCCTGAACCATAGGAACGAAATCCAATTTCGATTCTCTGAACCACATTAACAGGTGCTTTCAGCACCGTCTGCACCGGCCATGGGACTTTCAAATGAAACCCCGGTTCGGTAACGGAAGTCTGCCTGCCGAAAGTAAGGATTACTCCCTGCTCCTCCGGACCAACGACATAGAATGGGCCGCCTTTTATCAGCCAGACCAGAACAGCAACGGCAAGTACTGCCAGAAAAATCTGTTTGGGCCCGAATGACTGAACATCCACAACTTTCATATCATCATCTCCCCTCGTTATTTAATAATTCCAGTTTTCTCTGAAGTGTTCTTCTGCCTATACCAAGAAGAGAAGCGGTTTTCGTTCTGTTACCACCGTTTAGATCCAGTGTCTTCTTTATGACTTGCTCTTCAACTACTGCAAGGGTAAGTGGAAGACACAGTTCCAGTGTGCTGCAGGTTTCCTCCCTGACCCTTTCAAATTCATCAGGAAGATCTTCCACCGAAATTTTGCCCTGAGCTGTGACCAGCAGGCTCTCCATCATGTTCTTTAATTGTCGTACATTGCCTGGCCAGCCATAAGATTTAAGCCTTTCAATAACTTCCGGATCAACTTCAGGCATGGACAACCCGAATTTTTCTGCTGCCTGTTGAAGCAGTGACATTATCAGAAGGGGTATGTCGCTTTTTCTTGCCCGCAGAGGCGGAATGTCCAGCTCGATCACCTTGATCCGGTAATAGAGATCTTTCCTGAAAGTTCCGTTCTGCACCATTCCTGCAAGATCGCGATTCGTAGCTGTGATCAGTCTGACATCAACAGGAACAGTAGCATTCCCTCCAAGGCGCGTAATCTTTTCTTCCTCTAGAACTCTAAGAAGTTTTGCCTGAATTGAAAGCGGCATATCACCGATCTCGTCCAGTAGAAGCGTTCCACCGCTGGCAGCCTCAAACTTTCCCGCCCTTCTTGCATCGGCGCCGGTGAAAGCCCCCCGCTCATAACCAAACAATTCACTTTCAAGAAGAGACTCTGGAATAGCAGCACAATTGATGGCTATGTAATTGCCTCTTCTTCGACTTAATGAGTGGATCTCTCTGGCAAGTACATCTTTCCCTGTACCACTTTCGCCGGATAGAAGAACTGTAACCTTTATCGGCGCAACTCTGGAGGCTTTCTTCATCAGGTCAGACATGACTCTGCTGCGATAAAGCATAACAGTACCGGACACATCAGCATCCAACCCGTTCTTTTTATTAAGTGTCTTCTTCTCTCGCTTGGACGAAGACCTGGAAAAGGCACTCTGCAAGGCCCCTCGAAGCGACTCTGTATCTGAAGGATCCAGCAGAACATCAACAACTCCGGATCTCATCCAGGAAATTGCCTCACCGGCAGATATGTTCTTTCCATAGATAACAACACTTGAGTTTACATTTGCCCTTGAAAGTGATTCAAGAAAGGTATCCATATGCAGATCGGTTAGCTCAGAGCTTGCAACAATGACGTTAACAGACCGGGTCTTTACCCTTCTCAGCGCAGAACGGGCAGAGTTCTCAATTGTGCAGTTATAACCTGCAGAAGAAACTGCAGCACGCAGAGTGGAAGCCCTGGAATTGTTTTCATCTACAAATAAAACTGTTCCCCTACCAAGAATTGTGGCCAAATTCAGCCTTCTTTCCTGTTCACCGATTTTTTTACAAAAAGGAATGGGGGCATGGCCAGGGCATCAATGCCGGTTCCATAGTAACAGCGCACGGCATCAACTGGTGTATTAACGATGGGTTCACCTCTGATGTTAAAAGATGTGTTCAAAACAACAGATACACCTGTGATCTTTCCAAACTCTTTAATGACTTCATAATAGAAAGCATTTTCTTCTTTTGTCACAGTCTGAACACGAGCTGTGTTGTCTACATGTGTTACGGCAGGAATTACACCGCCCATACCTTCAACAACAGGATAGGTCTTTATCATGTGGGAAGATCTCACGCAACCATGGAAATACTTCCCAGCTTCCTCCTGAATGCAAGCAGGAGCAAAGGGTCTGAACCCCTCGCGATGCTTCACCACACCGTTAACGATATCTTTCATCTCTGCTCTTCTCGGATCTGCAAGAATAGACCGATTTCCCAGAGCGCGAGGACCGAATTCCGTTCTTCCCTGATAAACCGCAACAACCAGTCCACGAGAGATCATCTTAGCAACTGTACCTGCCAGATCATCCGGCCGGGTGGGGCTTAGTTTCGCCATTTCAATATCGTCGAGAATCTCTTCTGTGGAGAATCCAGAGCCCAGGTACATTGTTTGTAACTCCTGCAGGGGAGTTTCTGGTGCAACTATTCTGTGAACCGCAACTGCAGCCCCTATTGAAGTACCGGCATCGTTAGGCGCAGGGAAAGGGTAAATTTCCTTAAAGCCACCTTCCCGTTCAAACAGGCCGTTCATAACACAGTTCAAAGCAACGCCTCCTGCGATTACAAGAAGATCGTGTTCTGACTGTTTTCTTAGATATTTTACCACAGCCAGCCCTGCCTCTTCCATTGCGCGCTGGGCACTGCAAGCTATGTTTTCATGTCGTTCTTCCGGCTCTCCCTTACCGGGATCTCTGGGTTCTCCCAGTATGGAAAGAACTTCTGAACTGAATATTGCGTGATGAACTCCCATGGAAACATCCATAAGGCTGGAATCCACCTTGAACCGACCATCCTCCGCACTGATTATTCTTCTGAAAAGATCAAGGTAGACCGGCTTCCCATAACTGGAAAGACCCATTACCTTGTATTCATCATTGTCGGGAGTAAAACCAAGGAATCTGGTTACCGCAGAATAAAAAAGACCCGGAGAAACAGGAAGCTGTGTTCTTCTGTACTCCTTTAAAACTCCACCGGTAATAGACCCCAGAAGGCTTGAGTGCCTTTCTCCTGCCCCATCCATGGTAAGAACCGCAGCATCTCTGCAACCGGCGCCAAACCAGGCAGACCATGCATGAGCCCTGTGATGATCAATGAAATGAAATTCAGGGTCAAAAGAATCTCCAAGGTGTTCCCGCATACGACCGGGGATGGATGCCATCTTTACGGAGCCGCTCAACTGCCCCAGAAAAAACTTGATCGAACCTTTTCTGCTTATGTAACCGGGAAATGCCCTGAAAGTCTCCTTGCGTATTTTGTCTGGTTGCATGTAGTAAGCTACATGATCAATATCAGACGGTTTCAAACCTGACTGCGCAAGCAGGTAGTTTATGGCTTTCTCCGGATAACCGGCGTCATGCTTCAGCCTGGAGAATCTCTCTTCTTCAGAAGCTCCAACAAGCACGCCATCAATAAGAAGAGCTGCTGCCGCGTCGTGTTTAAAACAATTTACACCGAGAATAGCAGTCATTAATAATCCCGTCTGTTGCGCCGGAAAAGCTCATAAAAAGCTCTTCGGCAGTACGGCGCTGTGTATCGAATATCCCTTCGGGATAAAGCAGGACAGAAAAACCCACCAATCAGCCTGCACCCCTGCAACAGCCCCATGAACAATCTGAAAAGTACAATGGAGCCTGTATATCCGTGTTTCCGGAGAAACTTCAGCTTTGCCTGAATATACTTCAGGTATGTTTCTCTACCAAACATCTTTCTGGCAGAAGCACCCTCAATGTGAATAACTTCTGCAGAAGGAACCAGAAGAGAATTGAAACCTTTCAGAGAAAGCCTGTACTGAAGCTCTGTTTCCTCGTGATAGAAAAAGAAATCTTCATCAAAGCCACCGATCTCTGTGAAAAGTTCTTTTCGGAAAACCATTACAGCACCAACAAGCCAGTCTACCTTCCGTTCCACCGCATGAGGTTGATTTACTGCGGATCTTCTGCCAAGCAGCGGAATGTGTTCTTTGATCAGCTTCCATGGGAATGGAAAGTCCCTGAGAGACCTCTGAAGCGTTCCATCGGGCCAGAGAAGCTTTGGCCCGACAACACCGGCTTCTGGATGCCGGTCAACTGCTTCAAGCAGAGTTTGAAGACTACCGGGAAGAAAAACTGTATCTGAATTTGCAAGAACAATGATCCGGGCATCAATGTCTTCTATGGCCTTATTGGCACCTCCGGCAAATCCCAGGTTCCGCGGAGATTTAATCAGAGTGAACCAGCTTTTATTCCCCCATGCATCCCAGGCAACCTTCTCGGAATCATCCGTGGAACAGTTGTCAAAAACAATCAATTCTCCATGCAGCTTCTCCACAGGCTCTGCCAGCGATTCAATCATGGCCGGAAGAACCTCCAGGCCGTTCCAGTTCAGTGTAAGAACAGCAAAGTGTTTCAGATCAATCCCCCATCATCTCACGGCATAGACCTACATGTTCCTGAAAACGAACCATATCATCACTGCCCAGATCTCTTCTATGGCTGCTGAA
>JAOZLN010000146.1:5141-6572 GCA_029934845.1 Candidatus Sabulitectum sp. | reverse complement strand
TACTCTATGTTCATTCATTAATAAAAATCCTTACAAAAGAAAACGAAACACCCCCACCGCAAAAATATTCTACCTTAGATAATTAACTCTGCCCTTTTACGCAAGAACTGTTTATCCTGAAAGACTTCACTAAGAAATGGACGGGATGAACAGAGCAACAGTCAATGCAGTTATTTCTTGTGCAGCATAAAGAATAGCAAATTTATTCCTGCTTGAATAGTCCAGCTCAATTTGTGATAATTTTTCACTGGAACATCTTTGGCGGAATAAAAACCGATCACATATTATTATTCTCATTCTGCCTTTTAATGGGGCTGCAATAACTGCAGAATTTGTGTTTTTCACCATGTAGAGAAATGCAGATTGGGAATTCTTGTGTATATTACTATTTCAACGGGGGGAAATAACTAAACCAGAGACTAAGGTTAGCTGAATGAATAAACAGGTATTCATCTGTCACTCAAGTAATGATGCCAAAACCGCGGGAAAGCTTGTGGAACAGCTTGAGAGCAACGGATACAAATGCTGGATATCATCAAGAGATATCGAGGCCGGATCCGACTGGGCTGAATGCATCTATAACGCAATAGACGCATCTGCAGCCCTTATTCTGCTTTACTCTGGAAATGCGAATGACTCATGGCAGATCCGAAACGAACTGGACATTGCAACCAACCTGAGAATACCTATCGTTCCGCTGGTTTTTGAAAAAAGTGAAATATCCAAAGGTATCAAGTACTTCACCAACTCACACCAGTGGCTTGACTGCACCGCCCAGAAAACGAAAACTCCTGAAATTGTATCTGCACTGAACAATATTTCCCGTAATTTACCTGAATTCAAGCTGCCGGCAGCTGCGCCACAAAAGAAACCCGCAAAAACCCTTGTATGGATAGCGGCAGTTTTTGTCCTTCTGGCCACGGCATCTATCCTGTTTATCAGAAAAGGATCTCCAGTAGCTGAATGCAATCTAATTAATCTTGTTGCAGGGGGCACAGACAGCTGGAACTATGCTACAGACATCATTCCCGGAGCAAATGGCGGAATAATCGCAGCCGGTACATGGGACTGGGGTTTCTGGAGCGAATTCTGGGTAACCGCTTTTGACAGTTCAGGTGCCTTGTTACACAGCTGGTCAGATTCCCTGTCAGGTGAATGCAAACCCCAGCTGCTTGCAACTGCAGATAATGGTTGCATAGCTGTATTTGCCACATATGCCGATATGCAGCATACAGGTTTTACTTTTAGAGCAATCAGATTTGATGCAGCAGGCAATATTCTCTGGGAATCTGAAAAGTGGATCGATCTTCCAGGAGCGATACAACCTGACATTTCAGCACTTCGCTGGCTTCCAGACAGCAATGCTGTTGCTTCATTCACCGTTCGCATGCTGGCTCCGGGGTTTCAGTCAGCACATTTCCTCAGCTTTAG
>JAOZLN010000146.1:0-5131 GCA_029934845.1 Candidatus Sabulitectum sp. | reverse complement strand
ACCGTACGAATGCTTGCTCAAAAACCCCAGTCAGCACATTTTTTCAACATTGATGCTTCAGGCGGAGAACCGCAGCACTTCTTTCTTCGTAAGAACATTGAATCCCGCTGCATGGCAACTGCGCAGGATGGAACTATCATTCACTTCGGCAAAGACAGCACCTCCGGAGCAAACGCAGTAACATTAATGAAATCCAACGGTGACATCCTTTACTTGAGTGTCTATGGCGACCGTCGAACATCCTCAACTGCTGTAGAATTCCTCCCTGATAACTCTATCTTTGCCACCTTCACTGTGGATGCCTTCGGCGGAGGCAATGGAGACCTTAAAGTGGTGAAATTCTCCTCAGAATTCGATATAATCTGGGAAAAGACCTTCGGTGGTGATATGTCTGATTTTGCTTCAGATATCTATGTAAGAAACGATGGGTCGATCATTATTATCGGGGCAACCACCACCAGTGAAAGTACAGACAGAGACGGGTGGGTGCTTTGCCTGAACAGTTCAGGAGATATTCTGTGGGAAACCACAGTAGACAACGGGGGCAGCGACTACCTTGCTTCCATCGATGTTGATGAAAACGGCATAATCCTTCTCACAGGAGTCACCACCTGTTTCGGCAACAGAGATGCCTGGATTCTGCAGATGACACCAGACGGGAACTACAACCACACCCCCACACTTGGCCTTGGTCTGTTCACAGAAAACTGGCAGACGGGTTTCCTGGACCAGTCAGTATGGGAAATGGGATACAACAGGAACTACACCCCGGCAATAATGACAGATGACAGCACTGGAAACATGTCTCTGAATACCAACAATGTTCCTGTAATGCTCAGAGAATCTTATCAGCTGGTTCCAGGTCTGTCCTTCTCTGCCCAGATCGCAATTCCAGATATTAACACAACTTCAGGTTGCAACTGGGTAGCCATGGGCACCACGGAAAACGATCTTGCGACTCTTCTTCAGGAAGCATCCAGAGGAATTGATTGTGAACTCAGATGGAACTACACTCAAAACATGAATGGGCAACATACAGGGCTTAGTGCAACAACCTGCAGAGTTTCCCCCTGCACAACCATCACAGTCCCGGAGTCGCTCTGGCTGGACAGACCGGAAACGCAATCTTTCACCATTGAAACCTGTACCGATTCAGTGAAATTCTGGGTAAATGACAGCCTGCTGTGTAGAATTCCCTCACTGAATACTCCGGATTCTCTCAAATTTTTCTTAAACGGCAGCTCTATGTCCATTCCCCACAGAATTGACAACATCAGGATATTCTTGAGACGATGGTAAGCGAAAAGAAAATTTTCCTCTCTCCTCCCCCTATTCTCAAACTCAGACACGCTTCAGCTCCAGCATTCTTTCTAATACGCATATCCCTACTGGCGCTGTTCTGTCTTGCCTTTCCCGTTGTGGAAACAGCAAATGCTGAAGAAATACTCTTTTCTGAAGACTTTCAAAGCGGAGAGATCAGCGACGAGTGGGTCTTCTTCGGAGATCCCACATCGATAATCAACCAGGATCAGGGAAACCCGGCCCCATGCTTCTGCAGCAACGGCGACTCCATGTACGGCAGCGGGATCTGTACAAAAGAAACTTTCAGCATCGAGAATGGTCTGGTGGTGCAATGTGATCTTTTCATTAGCTGCCACCCGAGGGGGGCATGGATCGATGCCCGGTTTCAGCTGTGTGACGCTGATCAAATAGTTTGGGGGCAGGAACCACCTCCATTTATTGGAATGAGCTTCGGCTTCATGGGAGAACTGGACTGGTCTGCCCCACACCTGCAGGGTGTGCTGGGGCAGCACATATCAGGGCAGCGAATCCCAATGCTTATCCACATGAATCAATGGCTGGATGGATGGCATACTTTCAAGATAGAAATTAATCCAGAGGGCTTGTGCTCTTTCATGATAGATGATTCTCTTCTTTCAAGCCACCAGCCTCTGCTTCTTGATAGCGTTGACCAAATTGGAATCGTTCTTAAGGGTCGCTCAACAAGCTGGGGCATTGCACTGCACGACAATCTTCTGGTGTATGTACCATGAGAAAGCTGAATCTCAGATCATACTCTCCTCTTATTCTCTTTCTCACAGTACTTCTCGCCACCTTCAATGCAAGAGCTGAAGAAATTCTTTTTTCCGAAGACTTCCAAAGCAGGGAGATCGGCGATCAGTGGACATTCTACGGAGATCCAGTTTCAGTTATCAACTCAGATCATGGAAATCCAGCACCATGCTTCAACAACAACGGTGACTCGATGTGGTCTAGCGGGATCAAGTCCAGACAGACTTTCAGCATTAAGGATGGACTGGTTATACAGTGTGATATTTTTCTTAGTTGCCACCCCAGAGGAGCATGGGTAGGTTCTTTTTTTGGTATACATGACCCGACTCTAACCACAGGAGATACCGAACCCAAAATTGTGACTGGGTTGAAGTATCTTTATGCAGGTGAGCTCAACTGGCGCAGGCCACACCTCCAGGGTCTGTTAATTCTATCCATATCTAAATTTTACAGAAACGAACCTATTCCTGACATGATCCATATGAACCAGTGGCTGGACGGCTGGCACACATTCAAAATTGAAATATCGCCAGATAATCTTTGCTCGTTCTCAGTTGACGATTCTGTGCTTGTGACATACCAGGCTTCATTCCCTGACAGCCTGGGCGAAGTCGGCATCTTTCTGGGAGGCCGTGCCACAAGCTGGGGAACAGCCCTCCACGACAACCTTGTGGTGTATGTGCCTTAAGTAAAAAAGTGGGGGAACCACCCAGGCTCCCCCGCAATATCTATTCCCAATAGCATCTATCTGAGAACTGTAAAGCTCCTCATAGAGTTAAGCCCTTCACCGCTGAACTTCATAAAGTAGAGGCCGCTGGAAAGTTCAGATGTTTCCAGTGTAAGATTGTGATTACCGGCCTCCAGCAGTTCATCACAGAGAGTTTGTACAACTCGTCCGTTAATGTCGTACATTGTTACCTCTGCTACTCCAACTGCTGTTGTAGAAAAGCTTAAAGAAGCCTGATTCACGCACGGATTGGGATAAATAGCTGTTTCTATGGCTGGTACTATTCCGCCACTGATTCCTGTACCGTCATGCTCCCAGAGAGTGATGGCAGCGTCAGCAAAAGACTCTACACCATGATGTCTGTCACCACTGAAAACCACATACCAGTCGTCAGTGTGAGGTGCATAGAACCAGATCTCCCCTTCACTCTGCCCCTGGATCACCTCGTAGCAGTCAAATTCTTCTCCGGCCTGGTAAAGATCCCAGTTGTCAGAATCAACGATGAAGAAGTCAGCAGTACCGTCTTCAAGTGGTTCAGCATACTCTGACCTGGGGTTGGCATAGTAATCTCTGCCATTCATAATGTCTGCAGGAAGATCATACTCAACCTGGATAAGATACCTGGTCCAGGATCCCTCAGAAAGTTCGTTATAGTCCAGTTCCGGCATAGGTTCAGGGGGGCTCCACTCGAAGAAGTAATCCTGGCCGGCAACGCTGTTGACAATAACCTCTTCGTAGGATCCACCTCCAAAGTTACCCAGAGCAGTGGAGATGTTCATGTAAAAATTCTGATTGTTCCCAAGAATGAATGTGATCTGCCCGTTGCGATCAGTCTGCCCCCAGGTTCCTCTTATAATGGTGGAACTCTGCCAGGCCTCGCTTGCTATCTGCACTGTGGCATTGTCAACTGGAACACCTGCAGAGTCTGTTATTGTCACTGTAAATGTGCATGTCTGAGAGTAGTATGCAATCGCATCCCATGTGAATCCATCATTACGCCATGACCAGATGCAGCTGCATTCTTTTGATCCACCCTGATCAGCATCATAGGCGCAATTGGGATTGTTCACCGTATCAACATACCAGCCACCCCATGTTCCATCCCACCAGATCTCACACCACACATGGTCTTCATTTATGTCCATGGCACAAACAGTTGGAACCAGGGCAGTTCTGGCAGCAGCACACAGCAGATCCTGTGTTTCACCACAGTTACCGTTGTGCTCGTGTGCAATGATATTGGGCTGAATTGGTCTGTTACCGCTAGCACCATCAGCCAGAGTAGCACGGGTCCATTTACTTAAAATCTCAACCGCCTGCAAACTGTCATAGAAAACAGGGGTGGTAGACCAACCCCAGCTTCTTGTCTGTTCATCCCAGAAAACCATTACATCTGAATTAAGAACCTCATTAAGAACAGGATAACCGCTGTCATCCATATCCCACAAATACTGACGCCAGAATTCATTGTAAACCGTTGCGTCGTTCTTTGGACCCTCATCGGAAACCTTTGGCATAACTACATAGTAATAGTAGATCTCTTTCGGTATCTCTACCCATACAGTATCCGAGCCTACAACAGTGTTGTACTCGGTGGTACTGTAGTAGTCAGCACCACCATAATCGTTCACATTTACATAACTCAGAAATGGATCATGGTCATAAACTCCCTGTGCATTATCCACAAGAAGAGTTTCGTCCCAGTTCGGATTAGCAAGTATGGTCCACGAAATATTCGCCACTGTAAACGCAAGCTCGTCGTAATAATTCTGCCCCTGATGGGCAAGCAGCAGAGCACCGTATCTATCCTGGTTAGCTTCCGTAAGTATGGACAACTTCCAGATTAGATGCCTCTGCAGCCACTCCGGAGCAATATCCACAGCCTGCTGTGCCTGGGTTGTAAGTGTTATTTCAGCGGTCTGTTCAATTGTCTCTGACCACAGAGAAACAACAGCAGGACAGATACCGTTCTTGTCGGGCACTATAAATCTGCATTCCAGAGAATCAATCGGATCATATACTTCAGGAGGCTCAAAAAGAGTTACCGGTTCCGGTACTTCCATCTCCCACGACAATTCTGAAGGATACGATGTCACAAGATGAACGACGCTTCCAACCACCTCAACAGGCTCCGCCAGCTCTCCTGTCATACCTCTTGTGTCTCCACCGGCAAATGCCATAGAACACAGAGAACTCAATAAAACCATCGCGACAAATCTCATATCTTACCTTTCCTGTAAAGTTCAGCTAATGAATTACACACTAGGAACTTGACCGACAATGGGCGTTGAGTAGAAAGGCTTCACGGTCGAGTTAGAATTCTTGGAGATT
>JAOZLN010000007.1 GCA_029934845.1 Candidatus Sabulitectum sp. | reverse complement strand
TGCCGGGATGGTGGAATTGGCAGACACAGCGGACTTAAAATCCGCTGCCCCACAAGGGCGTGAGGGTTCAAGTCCCTCTCTCGGCACCACTCTGGAGGAAAATGCCTGAAATAAGAAAACTACCCGATCATCTTGTTAACCTCATTGCTGCAGGAGAAGTGGTTGAAAGACCGGCTTCAGTGGTGAAGGAACTTCTTGAGAATTCTCTGGATGCAGAAGCTTCATCTGTTGAGATCGAGCTTGAAGCCGGAGGCAGAAAACTTATTGTCGTTCGGGATAACGGGAACGGCATGGATAAACACGACATTCTTCTTGCCATACAACGCCATGCTACAAGCAAGATTGCGTCTCCTTCTGATTTGAGTCATATAGCCACGCTGGGTTTTCGTGGTGAAGCTCTTCCAAGCATAGCAAGCGTCTCTAGAATGACCATTCTTACCAGCAGAGGTGAAACAGGGTGGAAACTGATCATAACAGGTGGGAAACTGGATTCCCTGGAACCTGCAGGAAGAACCAGAGGAACCACAATAACAGTTGAAAATCTATTTTTCAATCAACCGGCAAGAAGAAAATTTCTAAGATCGGAAAGCACGGAACTTGGATGGATCGAAAGAATAGTTGCTGGAGCTTCTCTTGCGAGAGTTGATTGTTCCTTTAGTCTCAAACACAATAGCAGGGCTATATTTTACCTTCCGGTGGTAAATTCTCCCGCTCAGCGATTAAGGGATAGATACGGCTTAACAGCAGATGAACGGTGCGTGGAAGCAACAGGTAAAAGTGACGGAGTAACAGCAAAACTGTATGTTTTCCCCGACAAGAGATGGGCAAACAGGCGCCATCAATACACTCTGGTCAACGGAAGGCTGGTTACTGCTTATCAGGTCAGTATGCCACTTCGGGAAGCATTCTCCGGGCCGGCAGGAGACCCCTTGATTCTGTGTGCAATTTCCATCGATCCTTCTCTTGTGGATGTGAATGCTCACCCTGCAAAAAGAGAAGTGCGATTCAGAAAGCCTTACCAGGTTGAATCCGCAGTAAGGTCTGCTGTCCCGGGGATTGCAGCTCACAGAATGGAAACCACCGTTTCTTCTTTCAGCACCGGCGCAAATACTCCTTTTGCTTCATCTTTGCCTCATGTGTCCTACTCTTCAGCTCCCTACATAGGCAGTAAACCATCACCTGCAGCCTTTCAAACAGCAATAGATTTTGAATCACCAGGTAATTATGCCCCTTCTTCGACTTCTATTCAGGCAAGTCACTGGGAAGATTCCATTCAAATTATCAGCATCTCCGGTTCCTATCTGGTCACGGAAACTTCCACAGGTCTTCTGATCGTTGATCAGCACGCAGCTCACGAAAGGATCCTCTACGAAAAAATCATTGAATCGGTAAAAGGTGCTATGTCCGCAGGACAACAGAGAATACTTCTTCCAGAAGAAATATCAGTTGATGAGCAGGAAAAGAGTACCCTGAAGGTATACAGTTCAATGATAAAGCAGGCAGGTTACGATTTCAGGGTACAGGGGGATATTCTTGAACTTTTAAGTGTTCCTGTGGGAATAAAAAGAGGAACAGAGGCTCTTAAAGAGGTTCTGAAGGCTCTTGCGAAAGGAACCGATGTGTCGGAATCTGAAGCAGAGCGAATTGCGTCTGCAAGTGCCTGTGCAGGAGCAATAAAGTTTGGTGACAAGATAACCCTGACCGAAGCAAGACACCTTTTTCATACCCTGTTCACCATGAAAGATCCATTTCACTGTCCCCACGGCAGACCAACAATGATAGAACTGCCTTTCAGCGAACTGGAAAATCGTTTTGGACGATAGAATCCCTGTTATTACCGGATGTACAGCCGCAGGAAAGACGGCTGCTGCTTTCTATATTGCAGAGCACAGGGTCGGCGTTGAAATAGTAAGTGCTGACTCCAGACAACTGTACAGAGGAATGAATATTGGCACCGCAAAACCTACTCCTGACGAACTGAATAGATTTCCTCACCACATGATCGATGTAGCGGAACCGGATACTCTGCTGTCAGCAAAGTGGTTTGCAGAAAATGCCATGAAGATCATTGAGGAGATCCTTGATCGAGGAGGTATTCCTCTGGTTGTTGGTGGGTCCGGTCTGTACGTCATGTCACTTGCAGGGCTTTTGGATCCTCTGCCTGCAAGGAACGATGAACTCCGGAATTCACTCTTGTCGCTGGAGAGTACCGTCCCTGGTTCTCTCCACAGACTTCTTAACGGTCTTGACCGGAAAGAGGCATCACGCACAGGTGTCTCCGACAAGGTAAGACTGGTACGAGCTATGGAGATCGCCCTGTTGAGCGGAGAAAAACCATCATCTCTTAAACTTGGCGGGAATCCCGACAAAAGATTCAAATTCGTTTTCATTGAAAAGAGCAACACTACTCTGCGGGAAGACATAAAAAAAAGAACTTCAATCATGTTCTCGAATGGTCTTGCAGATGAAGTAAAGTCGCTTTTACAAGCAGGATACTCGCGCGATCCGGTGCTTGGCGCAACCATTGGCTATTCAGAACTTATTGATCACATGGAGGGTCTTTGCTCCATGCAGGAAGCACAAAGTGCAATAGAGACCCACACCTGGCAATACGCCAGAAAGCAGAGAAACTTGTTCAGGCGTCTGCCTGGAGTCATATCAGTCAGCGGTGACCCGATTCTGGTCGAAGCTGCGCTGCTGGGAAGATGAGAGGATAGCTTATGGACAGAGAAAAAGAGATCATGGCAGATCACCTGCCGCTGGAAGAGGTGATGATTGCTGATATTGATGGAATTAGAGCACCGCAAAACTGGCTACGCTCTCCTGAAGACGATTCTCCTGAAGTACCTCCTGTTGTAATAGAAGAAGATCGTGGTTTTTCTCTGGTGGGAAACCACAGGACAGTCTGGCATTTACAGATAAGTGGAAAGAGCATGGTTAAATGCCTTATAGTTAGAAGCGTTGTTCATGTTAAGCCTGCACACCTGCTTATCAGAAACTGCGTTGAAGAAGCAATGCTGTTTGAAGCTCTTCTGCGAAGAGAGATCGTACCAAATAGAAGCCGTCTTGCAGATATGCTGGGCTATTCCAGAGCCCGAATTACCCAGCTTCTTAATCAGCTTAAGCTTCCCCTCAATATCAGGCAGAAAGTTCTTTTAACCGATGAAGTCAGTGAATTCAAGCTTAGACCTCTGCTCAAGCTTCTCGACGATGAACCAAAGCTTCAAACAGTCTTCAGAAAACTTATGGAAGGCAAACTTTCCGGAAGACAAATGGCTGTTCTTGCCAGCTCAGGCCTGGTTGAAGATTCCAACGACACACAGAAACAAATACCTGTTGATATCCCGCTGGACAGTAATGTAAATTCTATTACTGAGCTTGAAGGTGTATTTGCAGAAGATATTGATGAGAATGCTGAAGATGACAAAGTCTCTACAGATATCGCGACCGAGAACAAGATCGATCACGCAGATCAGGCTTCTTCGGCACGCGCTGACTTAATTGAAAAAACGGCAGAAGTTGATTTGTCCCAGGTACTGGAAGAGCTGGGAAATCTTCGGGACCCCGGGTGGAAAAACAGAGCTGCTGAGTTTATGCTTTCACCAGTGGAAACAAGATTTATAGAGGGTGTTTCGAAACTGCGTACAGGGCTTTACACTGAGGCAGTAACAATTCTTGAAGAAACAGTTTCCAATAACTCCGATCACCATCTGGCGTGGTTTTATCTGGGAAGATGCGCAAACCTTACCGGATTACTTCATGATGCGGAAGAATACCTCAGAAACGCCGTTTCCAGATGTTCTGATGACCCTGATTACCTTGTTGAACTCGCAATAGTACTTGAAAAGCTGAAAAGGCATTCGGAAGCTGAAGCTTTTTACAGAAAATCAGCCATTATCAGAAAAGCACTGGCAATGAAAAAATGATAAAATATGGAGTTATCGTATTGTTGGTTCTAACTGGTTGCGCCAAGGTTGTTGCTCCATCAGGTGGCCCGGAAGACAAGAGTTCACCGGAAGTTGTAAGTGTATTTCCTGAGCCTGGTCATGTGGATAGCATCCCCGGGGAAGTAAGAATTCTTTTTTCAGAAAGAATTCGTCTTTCCATGGCAGATGTGCAAATTTATCCTGAGCAGGCAGGAGAAGTGATCATTCGCGATAAAGAAATTGATATTTCTGCAAACCCCGACGAGGGTCTTCTCATAGTAAACATATCTTCCAATCTTGAGGATGTTCGCGGAAACAGTGCCGCTAATCCTGTAAATCTTGTCTGGAACAGCATTCCTGAAGATAGTTTCGCAACCGCAGATGTTACATTGCTGCGCCACGGCGAGGGCAGTATTACGTCCAATGCCCGATGTGAATTTTATCTTCTTCCGGATACAACAACTCCACGGATCACATATTACCCGGATACCACCGGCCTGGTTCACGCTGGCTGGCTTTCTTCCGGAGACTACAAGATCATAAGTTACGAAGACATTGATCAGAGCAGATCATGGGATCCGGAAAGGGAACCGGGTACTTCGAATGAGATTTCTCTTCCATCCGGTGAACTAATTGAACTCGCCATGACAATGACCATCATCGACAGCATCGGACCTCGTGTGTATGACCTGCTTGTTCTGGACAGCTGGCACCTGGAAGTACTCTGGAATGAACAGATAAAAATAGATGCCGACGACTTTGAACTTGTAAACATCACAGGACCTGATTCAATGCCTGTGGATATCTATGGAGTAAGTCTGTCCAGCGGCAGAAGCTCCACAGGAAGAATGACCGTTTTCACCGAACAGCTTTCGGATACACTGTATTCTTTCTCTATTCAGGGAGTTCAGGATCTTGCAGGTAACCCTTCACTTGCTGATACACTTGAATTCTGGGCTACTGACTCACTTCCATCAGCAAAGCTGGCCGTGCAATCGGCTTATCCCGCTGATGGAGGTGTTCAGATACCCCCTTTGGGGCCATTCTTTATCTCCTTCTCAGACTGGGTGGACCAGTCTGCTATAAGCCTTCTATACTCTGTAACAAGAGTCGCTGACAGTACAGTTGTCACAGGCGACTTTCTTCGCACATCTGCCACGGCATTCACTTTTATTCCTCACAGCGATCTTCTTGGGGATCGTCAGTACAGAATTGACCTGAACTCCGGCTATGTGTCTTTGCAAGGCGATTCACTGAAAGGGGAGAGCTGGACTTTTACTCCAGCATGGAGCCAGCGCCCTGGCTCTGTCTCCGGTACTGTATCCGGCACAGGAGCAGCTGTTGTTACAATGGTAGTCGCACCTGCCGGAAGTGATGGTGAAATACAAACTGCAGTATTTGCTCCAGGTGCTTACTCTTTCGCAGAAGTCCCGGGGGGCAGATATACGGTTTCAGTTTTTGTTGACTGGAATTCAGACAGCACATGGAATCCGGGTGAACCTTACGGTGCCTGGCCGGGAGTTGTTGAGGTTTTTCCTGGTATTGAAACCGAAGGAATAAACATACAGGTGGTTCCATAATTAATTTTGTACCGGGAAAGATGTTTCTCAAAGACAGATGTACCGCATGCGGAATATGCTCTTCTTTGTGCCCCATGGATTCCATTAAGACAGACTTATCCGGAAAAGTTGTTTCATTCTTGTCAAACTGTATCGGTTGCGCGCATTGCGGTTCATACTGCCCGTCTAACTGTTACGATCTTCCTGCCGAAAAGAAATCTGAACCGTTTGAAGTTCACAAGCTGCAGGATCTGTATGAAAGAAGACGATCTGTGCGCATCTTTTCAGGAAAACAGATAGAAGAATCTGTCATCTCCACTCTTCTTGAACCTGTGGGGTTCTCGCCCACAGGCCGGAACGCACAGGGAATTACAGTAGATGTGATTCTTGGGCATGAGAATGTAGAGAAGCTTTTATTCAAGCCTCTTGTGAAGCTTGTCAGGGCTCTTGACAGCTTTCGTCTTCTTACCCTTTTTGCCGGAAGCTCCAGAGAAGCAATAAAGAAGATCCGCAACGGGGAAGACATAATTACCTGGAAAGCTCCCTGTGTTCTTTTGTTCAGGGCACCTGGAAGAAATATCACAGGCAGTATGGATGCTGTAATTGCCGCAACAACGGTTTCCATAAAGGCAGAGGCAATGGGGCTGGGATGTTTCTGGAATGGTGTAGTTCAGATGGCAGCACCGTTTCTTCCCGTCTCGAAACCCGGCGCAGTTCTCTGTATCGGCTATCCCGCATTGAAGAAATACCAGCATGTGTGTGCAAGAGAGTGGACTCGACGGGATATCAGTCCGATAGAATAGGGCGCCAGGGCAGATCATCGTGAAGCGAAGTTCTGGCATTGCTTTCTATCATTATGTTTGACCAGTTCAGAAGCCTTGGCACGCTGTAAATAGCCATATCTATCCTGCTTATTCTGAATTCATTTCCATCATAGAATTTGCTGAAACTTCCAACTGCACCGTCAACAAGATACCCCTGTGTCACAGCAGGGCGTCCATTGTACTCCATGGAAGCCAGAACAGCCTCTGCATTAACACCATGGGGAATCTGTCCTCCCGGATAAGCAACAACATTTATCCCTGAGGTTCTAAGACCAAGTCGCCGGTGGAATGAATTAAGAGCAGGAATGATCTGTTCCCAGTATTTCGAAGGAGGAATCCTGGTAAAAGCAAGGTGATCAGCCGAGTGATTTCCTATAAAATGTCCCATATCAAGAAGAAGGTTCAGTTTTTCTTCAGTTTGAACACCAAATGGAACCTTATCCCAGCTTATAAAGAAAACTACACCGGATCCAAAATCAGGATGTTCTTCAAGAAAGGCGTTCACTATGGCAACCGCGCAGTCCGGGTCTGTATACTGTTCTCCATCTGTGGTCTGTAGAAACCTGAAATTGTCTTCCCAGCCGTCATCAAAGGTTATCATGATTGGTCTTCTGTCAAACGGGACCCTGCCAAGACCGTCTTCCAGGTCAGTTGGCAGAATAAGAAAGAAGCCTGCATCGTAAAGATCCTGAAGATCACTTCTGAGTCTTGCAGGGGTTGCGCTGTATGCACTGCGATGAAGAGTTATCTGATGATATGTTATTACAGGAATGCCGCTTGCGTAGTCTGCAGGTTCCGGAACAGGCCCATGATCCAATTCAGGTGCATTTCCGATTACCGGGGTAAAAGAGATTAGCACCAGAAACAACATTATCATAACGGCATCACCGTGATACGATCCAGGTCGGCATTAACTCTGGCGTCTACGAATACACCGATCTGGCCTGTTGGCGGGATAATAGTTCTAACAACCTGCACCAGCTGACCGTTCACTGAGAAATCGGTGTAGTTTCCGTGAACCTCTGCTGTAAGCTCCACTTCGTTCAGCCTGTATGGCAGAAGTCTTGACGACTCGAATACATCCAGCCCCATAACCGGTATCCAAAGGCCGTTTAAACATCTCTGGATGGTGTACTGTCCCCGTCCGTTCACACCCAGGAGCAGGAAATTATCCACACCGTCTGCACGAAGAACAAGCCCAACCACAGAGTGAGGCTGTGCGTCTGTAACATTGAATACCGCTTGCACTATTCCGTCTTTCACAAGCCCGGAAGTACTTAATAGAACAACGGGTTCATTGAAATAGTGATTATCAATGTGCAGTGCACCGTTGTACACATCGTAAGGAACATCAGGACCGAAAGGTCTGTCAAGAACTCTCTGGAAAGAGCAGTTCAATAAAGTATCGTCCGGCGCCGGTGCAGCCTGGTCAATAGATCTTTGCTCTATAGCTTCGGACACTGTTACAGAAGCATCAGTGGACGGGGTCCCTACGAAAAAACCGCTGGTCTGCCCGGTAGACCCGCATGACACTACAAGCATAGCTGCTACAATAATGTATATTTTCTTCATGAATAGTATTCTCCATTTTTTGAAAGCGATTGAAATTGCGTTGAAAACTAAGGTATTTTCCGCCCTCTGTCTAGTGTTAAGCTTATCCTTCGGATGCAGCAAGACAGACCAGGGTCAAGTTGCGGTTGTTGCCAATTCTGTAACTGGATTCGTCCAAGCTGCACCACTTTACAATGTATCAGCCCCGGACTCGCTTCGCACTCCGATTGTCTGGAATCAGAATTCGCCACTTCTTGTCAGTATTCTAGTCCTGGATGAGCATGTGCTTGCCGGCGATACCATTCTAACTGGAACTGACCCGTTCTTTTCTGTAGAGATGGCCAGGCTGGAAATGGCACTAAGCATATCCGAAGCCGTTGGAGACACTGCTGCCATAGACAGTTTATACTCTCTGCTCACAGACTCTTCTTCCTTCGTTTATATCACATCTTCCATGACCGGTTCCATTCTGAATCTGGTTTCCACAGGAAGTACGCTACAGCCAGGCGATACCATTGCAATCGTAACCGGTCCTCCTCCTGATTCCCTGTATATTCTTACACCTGCCTATTTTCATATCAGATGGCCTGCACCTCTTCCGGAATGTACTGTTACCCGGCAGGGACTTCAGTGTACAGGGCCGTGGCCCGGTGCAACAACATCGATTCCCGGCACATGGTCGGTTCAACCGCAATTCATTCACGAAGAAGGTCTTGTATCGTTTCTTCTTTCATCTGCAGGCGATACTATCCCAATTACCGTTATCGGATCTACAGACTCATCCAGAATAATTCACTGTACCCTGCCTATTGATTCAACGGCCCTTATTCCCTGGTAAATCTGTTTACTCTTGTGTGACATGCAGACCCGACACCATTGCTCTCGATGTAATTCTGGTGGTGGTCTTCTGCCTGCCAGAAACTTTCTGCACTGGTTATCTCTGTAGCGATCTCATATCCGTTACCTTCAAGAATTGAAATAAGTTCTTCAAGTATATCGAGCTGGGCAGCATCTGTATAAAACACAGCCGATCTGTACTGGGTTCCAGTATCCACTCCCTGACGATTTATCTGCGTCGGATCGTGGATCTCGAAAAATGTCATTGCCAGTTCTCTGTAGGAAACAATCGAATTATCAAAAATAACCATGACCGTCTCAGTGTGCCCTGTAAAGCCGGAACAGACATCACTGTACTCCGGATTCTTGAAAGACCCGCCCATGTAACCGGACTGGGCGCTGAGAACCCCTGCAGTGTTATCGAAGGTGTACTCAATACCCCAGAAACAACCGCCTGCAAAGTAGGCCGTTTCAATTCTATGGGCAGGAATGAAATTCATGGAAATAGAATTAACGCAATGTCTGACATTTCTCTCTGTATAACCTTCTCCGGTGAACACATGTCCCAGATGGCCACCACAAGCAGTGCAATGTATCTCTGTTCTTACACCATCATCGTCCGGAGACGTCTCCACAGCGCCCTGAACAGCCTGGTCAAAAGCAGGCCATCCACAGTGCGCCTGAAATTTGGTTTCGGACATGTATAGCGGTGTGTTGCACTGTTTGCATGTATACATTCCATTCTGAAAAGACTCTACATACAAACCGGAATATGCTATTTCTGTTCCTCTATGAATGATAACATTCTCTTCTTCCTCAGTAAGTTCCCGGTATTCCATATTTCCTTCTCCATTCACCACATATGAAGTGATTAAAACCAAACCAGCAAGAAAAAAAAGTGATGCTGCAAATCTCAACATCATGTTACCTCCATTCAGCGGAACAACACCACCACAGAGCAGAGGTTCCGTATTCCCGATGCTGAATTATATTAGTGCTGCATGAGAAAGGGTTTTTCATTCATGAGAGGGGATATTTTTGTCCAGTAACCTTTTTAGTTTTGAGACCGACTACCTGTGGGATCCAGTTAGCGAAAAAACTATTGACCTGTTCTCCCTTTGGCGGAAGGAGGAAAGACTTGGCTTTCTTGATCTGCCTTTCAATAACCGGATGCATGGTGACATAAAAAAGCTTGCAGAGAATTTTAGAAAGAAAAGTAACACTCTTTTTGTTGCCGGAATTGGCGGTTCGTCTCTTGGTCTGCGGGCAATTCTCTCTGCTCTTGAAAACAATTCAGAGGGGAAAGTTGTAGTTGTAGACTCGCCGGACTCAAAAGTAATAAAACGGGCTGTTGCAGAAACAGATCCGGCCCATTGCGCCATAGCCGTTATAACCAAATCCGGTGGAACCGCTGAAACTCTCTCCATTTTCATGGAACTGCGTAGAATTCTTGGCTCATCCACTCCTGTAATTGCCATCACTGACCCGGAAAAGGGCGAACTGAGAAAACTGGCTGTAAACAAAGGATGGGCCACCCTTCCTGTTCCATCAAATGTTGGTGGAAGATTCACTGTTCTGTCTCCTGTTGGTCTGTTCCCTGCTGCTTTTGCAGGAATTGATACCACATCTCTGCTTAATGGAGGGGCAGAGGTTGTAGAGGACTTTAACTTAAAAGGAATCAGCAGTCTTGCAGGCAGAATAGCAGGTGCCTTTCTCGCGAACTTCCAGAGTTGCCCGGTTCATGTATTCATGCCGTACTCAGACTTTCTTTACAACACTGCATTGTGGTTCGCGCAGTTGTGGGCAGAAAGCCTTGGAAAGGCAGAAACTCTTTCAGGTAAAAAAATAAACACAGGGCAGACTCCACTTGCCTGCCGTGGTCCCGCTGATCAGCATTCACTTGTTCAGCTGTTTATGGAGGGCCCGGCAGACAAAACTGTTTCAATACTTACAGAAGGTTCATGTGTTGTTTCCAACCCGGTACCAGGTGAATTCAGAGATGTTTCTACAATGAAATATATTGAGGGCAGAAGCCCTGACGAGCTCAGATTGGCGGAAGCGGATGCCACAGCTGTTGCTCTTTCCGAAAGAGGTACTCCTGTATCCCGATTCAATATTCCCGATTTAAATGCAAGGTATCTGGGACAGGTTTTTATGGCACTGGAGATCGCTACTGTGCTGACCGGGCTGTCGCTTCAGGTTAACCCTTTGAATCAGCCGGGAGTAGAGCGTGGCAAGATTCTAACTTACAAGGCAATGGGCAGGGAGGGATTTTGATACTTCTGCTCTCCATCATTGTTTCTGTTTTCCCTATACCTGCATCCGAGAACTGGTATGCAATGCTTCAGGCAAGATATCAGTCAGGGTGTTCTGCCGACTACCTGCTTTCAGGCCAGAACAACATGGGAATTCTTCTAGAAGGGCTGCCTGTTGTTGCCACAGGCGTACTTCCCGAGCTGCCCTGGCCGGATGCAGCTACTGTTGATCCTTTACAGAGCGGGGTGTGGGGCAGGGGCATATGGAACACCTCAGTTACCCAGCGTGTATTTCAGGATTCTATGAGCATTTCAAAGATAGGTCTGATACAGAACACTCGCGATCACAGCAGATATATTTTTCAACTGGACAGACCGCTCCCATGGAACACTTCAGGCAACTTTCAAATGATTCGAGATGATTCCATAAGGCTTTCCTCTGCTGACATTGAACACGGTTTGTTCAATTTACAAGCCATGAGCTGGGAGGGACATAACTACGGTTGGGGTATGTGGACAGGCTGGGAATCCGAGCACTTTTACGCAAGAACCGGGTTTTCCAGACTTCACCCAGGCGACAGACGACTGGAATTTTTAGCAGGCACAGAATTTGATTTCTCTTCTGCTTTACTTGAATTTGGAGCAGCAGCTTCTTACATAGACAGTTCTCTCTCTGGAAGAGGCGTAGCAGGAATATCCACTTCCATTGGGACTTCTGCTGTGTCTGCTTACTTTGATTACAACGACAGCGGGGAAAGTTTCTGGGGTGGAATCAGCCTTCCCGTGGGAACCTTTGCGCTTTCTGCTGCCCTTTCCCGCCCTGCAGGAGATGAGCTGTTCAGTGTAATTGCATTGAGGCATCAAAAATTCAATATTGTCAGCAGGTTTCTGAACCAGAGAGCCATAGCTGCAGATATGGAAACTGCAAAGGGTTTCTTCCGGGGGAAAGGAGCTGCCTGCTGGAATTTTGACAGTGACTCATTGTCAGTTTCTTCCTGGCTGTTCCTTGGTGCTGACTGGTACAGGGCAAGGTTTGAAGCAGGTCCAAGGATTTCCGCAGGTTTGGATTCCACCGGGAACTGGGATGAGACCTGGGATGTATTAATAGGCTTCACTCTTGAAACATTTTCTCTTTCAACCGCACTTGAAGACCTGACCAGCCAGGCGGAACGGAGCTTTTCTTTCGGTATTACCTGGGCTTTCACTGATCAACCACCAGTGTCTCCGGCTGGAGAAACAGAGGAGCGGAATGGAAACTAAGATCGCAGTACTTGCTTCAGGAGCAGGATCAAATTTTAAAGCTCTTGTTCAAGGAGATACTGAACCTGGAATAGTCGATATCCTGCTCACGGATAACATAAATGCAGGAGCACTGAAACTGGCAGAAGAGCTGGGAATCGAGTCGAAATATCTGTACCCTGGTAAGTATAAAACTAAATTTGGAATACGAGAAGAAGAGTTATGGACCCAGTTTCTGATCGACCGTGGTATTCAGTTGATCTGTCTCGCCGGGCTTATGAGAATAGTTAAAGGACCTCTTCTTGAAGCATTCAATGGCAGAATAATGAACATCCATCCTTCGCTGCTGCCAGCTTTTCCAGGTCTCGATGCACAGGGGCAGGCGTTCAAGTATGGCGTTAAAATTGCTGGCTGTACAGTTCATTACGTAGATAAAGGTACAGATACCGGCCCGATTATTCTTCAGGAATCGGTTGCTGTACTGGACTCTGACCAAAGGGATTCACTTGCCGAAAGAATTCTTCTGAAAGAGCACCAGATATACTCAAAAGCGGTAAAAGCCCATTGTACGGGAAGAGCAGTATATTCCAAAGTTGTCCGGTAACTGAACAGAGGAGGTTGTTGTCGTGAGTGGTGTAGTGATGGTTCTTGTTTATCTTTTATTTGGCAGTGCCAGTGATCCTCTTCCAGAAGGTCCTGTCTTTGATATCTCGGTGAACAATGTTCCACTGCAACAGCATATGATGGCGTTTGTTGCTTCGCCTGGAAGTCAACTTACTCTTTCCTGTGCAGATTCCTTGAGCTGGTCAATTCCGGATCTTGATTTTCATGGAACTGGCACTGATTTCAGTTTTACACTTCCCAGATGTCATGGTACATATACCGTAACTGCTTCAGACGAATCTTCCATGCAGGAATGGATCATGATAGTACCCCTGCATAAGAACCAGTTCCGGACCGCGTCTTTGAATTCATTTCCTGTGGGATTCTACGGAGATGGCAATTCCAGAGACCACCTGCCTGATCGGGGATTTATCGAGTTGCGGCCGGATGTTTTCAACGCCAGAATTTCCACGCATCTGTCTTTCTCTGATTTTCTGGGACACACAGAAGGCGATTGGCCACAGTATATGGTTCTGGATATGAGGCTTGTTCACAAACTTGAATGCGTTCTTGCAGAAGTGGCATTATCTTACCCGGAAGCCAGGGATATTCACTGCATAAGCGGTTTCAGAACCCCGGCATACAACGCCGCGATCGGAAACGATACCGGCTTCAGCCTTCACCTCTACGGAGCCGCGTCCGATTTCTGGATAGAGGGCTGGCCGGCGAATGATCTTATTGATGATCTTGACAGAAATAAACGAATAGATGTATTTGACGGAGAATTCATCGTTGCAGCAGCCAGACGACTTGAGGCTGCAGGCGAAGTTGCAGTAGGCGGAGCCTCTGCTTACAGATGGATTACCTCCCACGGACCATTTGTTCACCTGGATACAAGAGGAAGTGCTGCTGTGTGGCAGACCCGTCGCAACCTGGTGGATAACCCGGTCATTTAATCGGAGAGTGTACATGAAGATTCCAGTTATTGTTCTGGTTGCAGTTCTTACCGTAGCTCTGGCAGTTAGTCTGACTACTGTCTACCGCATGGATGAGAAAGTCAGCCACATGAGAGACCTGGTAAGTGAATGCAGCCAGAGAGTAGAGCATGTAGCATTGCAACGAGACACACTTGCAATAATAAACTCTGTGTTTGCTCAAAGAGAAGACTCACTTCCTTCTCTCCGCCATACGGTCGACTCATTACAGATTCGCCTGGATGAAGCCGAGCTTGTTCGTAACTATATGGGCTATTACCTTGTGATAGATACCGGTCAAAATAGATTCCATCTTCGTCGCGGCGGGCTTCTGGTCAGATCTGGATACTGCGGTACCGGCAAAGGCTGGACCGCAAATGACAGCGGTCAGGTCTGGAACTTCAGTACGCCCAGAGGCATCAGGTATGTTGTTAAAAAAGGTGAAAATCCTTACTGGTATAAACCAGACTGGTACTGGCTTGAACAGGACCTTCGCCCTCCAAGGCCGGGTCAGGATGTTCTTATACCGGACAGTCTTTCCTGGGAAGAACAGATCGTTTATTACAATGATTCTCTTACTTCCTCCGAGCGCGTATGGGTTCGTGCTGTTCCCGGAGCACTTGGAAATTTCAAGGTTGATCTTGGTGGAGGAATTCTTCTTCACTACGGGGTAGGCAGAGGAAGAAATGTAAGTCACGGTTGCATTCGTCTCGGTAATTCAGACCTGGAAGCTATTTACAGAGCCCTGCCTGTGGGCGCTCCCGTGTTAATTTATTGATGAGAGGCTGAAATGATTTCTACATTTTCTGAGACTGCTGGAAAACGTTCGCGAACTAACATCGCCTTGATTGCGGTTACTCTTCTTGCGGTACTTACCATTGTTTTTTTCATAAACAGGTCCAGAAATAATTCTTCAACTTCCCCGCAACCTGATTCATCGGAAGCATACCAGACTGTTCCTTCTGTTCAGAACAGCGAGCCTGCTTCAATAGAACCTCCTCCGGAACTGTGGCTTCAGGCATACGGTTCTTCATCCGGTAATGCTGCATGGGGTAATCCAATAGTGGCTCCATTTGATACTCTGTGGAGTATTTCCACGGGAAGAGAGATCTTTTCTCCGCCTGCAATAGTTGATCAAATGATCTTCATTGCCGGTAACGACAAGGTTCTTCGGGGCATTAACAAAAATTCTGGTGAACAGCTCTGGTCAAGAACTGTTACATGCGGCCTGTCAGGTGGAGTTGCTGCGGATTCCACAACCGTCTACTTCAGCGGCCAGGATGGATATATGTATGCCATCAACAAAGAAACAGGCTCGGAGAGATGGAAAACCGGTCTTGGATATCACATTTTTACAGATGCCTGCATTTTCTGTGACAGTCTTGTTCTTGCTGGAAATTCAATGGGTTCTATTGCGGCAATGAGCAGAAGAACCGGAGCGCTGGTCTGGAGCGATACCATGGATGGTCTTCTACTGGGACCGGCAGTTTCAGAGAGTATTGCAGTATTTTCTTCAGAGGCTGGTGCAGTTGGAGCATGGGATATTGATGGAAATTCCTTGTGGTCCAGGGGGTTTACTTCACAGCCTTCCCCGCCTTCTATTAAGTCCGGTACAGTTTTTCTTGGGTTTTCATCAGGAAAGGTTCTTGCTCTATCACTTCGCACCGGAGAAACCTTGTGGGAATCTGCTCTGGCCGGTGTAACTGGCAGAACTGTTGTAACCCGTCCTGCAATTGCGGAAGACTCGCTGCTTGTTGCCGGCACCTGCGATGGGAGAGTTTTCTGTCTTGATGCCAGTAATGGAGAGCTGTTGTGGGAGACGCAGCTTGAGAACTGGGTTACTGTAACTCCCGCTGTATGCGACACGGTTGTGTATGTCAGCTGCGACGACAGCAGATTACACCTTCTAAGCCTGAATTCAGGACTTGCAATTGATACTATTGAAACCGGCTCATATTCAGGAACACCACCTGTAATTCTGGGAAGCGTTTTGTACACGGGAAATTCAGCAGGTGATTTTACTGCCATAACAGGAGTTCTGCCGACAATTCCTGTGGAACAGGAATAGGAGATAAATGCCAAGTGGAATCATACCCAGTGGATATGCACTTGTAGCCGGTCTTTCAAATACCGGCAAATCAAGTTTGTTAAATGCTCTGACTGAAACCAGTATTTCGCCTGTTGCAATGCAGCCAGCTTCCACCAGAATGCCTATTACTGCCATCTGTACCCCGGGGAATGCACAGATCTGCTTCGTAGATACTCCACCCATAGAAAGTGGTTATGATCATTCCATAATCGACTGGGCAGATGTGATTGTTCTTGTTGTTGACATAAAAACTTTCAATCATGACCTCGAAAAACCATCTCTGAAGCAATTTCTGGAACAGGCAGAAAAGAAACCTATAATTCTTGCTCTGGGGAAAAGTGATTTCGTGAAGCCTGCTCACCGTGCTGCTTATGTGACCAAAGCCAGATACACAAATTTATTTACAGATATTGTTCCTGTAACTCCAATACTCGGTTTCGGAATACCCGACCTGATGAATTCTGTACTAAGAAATATTCCACTAAGGAACAGATTGTTTCCAAGGAACATAAAAACACTTAATTCCAGACGATTTCTTGTGTCTGAACAGATCCGCACTCAATTGTTCGGTATTCTTCCTCTTGATGTAGCTGCTGAAACTGCTGTTCAGGTTGAAGAAACATCCAAGAGAGACGGCAGGCTCTATGTAAGAGCAAACCTTATCGTATCCCGTGCTTCCTCAAAGGGCATGCTCATCGGACGAAAAGGGCAGACCCTTGAGCACATAAACAAATTGTCTTCTATAGCTATCGGAAAATTTACCGGGGAAAAGTGCAGGCTTGATCTATGGGTTAAGGTAAGAGAAGCCTGGACCGAGAACAAAACAGACCTGTTGGAATTTGGATATGTCTGCTGACGGCCAGACAGCTTGCAGAATAGACATTCAGGATTTCGAGGGTCCTCTTGATCTTCTTTTGTTCCTCATACGAAGAGACGAACTTGATGTCACAACAATTCATGTTGCAGAGGTTGCTGGTCAGTATCTGGACTACATCAGAGAGGCCGAGGATCTAAATCTGGACATAGCAGGAGAGTATCTTGTAATGGCAGCCACTCTTACAAGAATGAAAAGCAGATTGCTTCTTCCAGTGGAGCGGGCTCTCATGGATGACACAGAAGACCCCATGGAAACTCTTATGAGACACCTTGTGCTGTACAAGGCTTTTAAAGAGGTGGCTTCGGAACTTCGGGAAAACGAATCTATCTGGCGCGATGTGTATACTCCTCCCGGAGAGCGTGACAGATATGAGGAAGATGTTACTGTAACTGACCCTGGCCAGACGTCATTGCTGGAACTGCTGCTTGCTCTGGAAAACATGGCAGAGAAGAATGCTCCTGCTCCCAGACATCGAATACACAAACCGCTTCTTTCTCTTACCGAGTGTGTTTCTGTTCTGGACAGATTGCTTTCCCTTGAATCAGCAAAGGATTTCAGCGATGCAGTAGGAAAGGATGCAGACCAGGCGGTGGTAGTATCTTTCTTTGTTGCAATTCTTGAACTAGTCAAGCGTGGATGGATCACCACTGAACAAAGCTATCCATTCGCAGACATAGTAATGAAAAGAAAAACTGAAAGGTGGGAAATGAATGCTTGATCAGCTTGCAAGGCAGATAGAAGCTCTTCTTGTTGCCACCGAAGAACCTGTTACAGTAGGCCGTATTTGTGAACTGACTGGCTGCGGTACGGAATCCGCCGAGCAGGCTGTACTGCGTATTGAAGCAGAACTGGCATCTGGAGGACACTCAATTGTGGTGGCCAGGCTTGCCGGGGGATACAGAATAGTAACAGATCCGGAACTTGGCTTTATAGTAGGGCAACTGTTTGAAGGAAAAAGACACAGCAGGCTATCAAGAGCTTCTCTTGAAACACTTGCAGTTATAGCTTACAGACAACCTGCAACAAGAGCCCAGGTTGAAGCTGTTCGTGGAGTGAACAGCGACAGCGCTATGAGAACCTTGCTTGAGAGGGATTTAGTAAAAATTGAAGGGCGACAGGAAACCCCGGGAAGACCGCTTCTTTATGGAACAACATCTAGATTTCTGGAGTACTTCGGTCTTAACAAGCTTGAACATTTACCCAGAACTAACGAAATGGAAAACCTTCTGAAGCTATCCGCAGAAGATATTGAGCGGCTGGCTTCTGAGCTATCGGGAGAAGAAAGTGACCAGATCATCTAAAGGAAAAAGATCCGCATCAGCTTCTGCTGACGGAATGAGACTTAACCGCTTTATTGCAAGATCCGGAATTGCCAGCAGAAGAAACTGTGATATCGGTATAAAGAATGGCATGGTTACAATAAACGGACGACTCGTTACAAACCCCGCTGAAAGAATCTCTACAGGCGATATTGTTTTATGGGACGGCGCCGCTGTTACCCTTCCTGACATTTTTGTGGCGGTAATGAACAAACCTTCAGGTTACGAAACCACAATGAATGAGAATGCCTCCAGACCTATATCCCAGCTTTCTGTAGGAATGCCCAGAGGAGCTGCACCGGTAGGTCGTCTTGACATAAGAACAGGCGGACTGATCTTATGGAGCAACGATGGTGAACTTGTTTACAGGCTGACTCACCCAAAGTGGCGTGTGGAACGGGAATACTCTCTGATTCTTGCCAAGCCTGCAGAGAAGCAAGCCATTGAAAAAATGCGTAAGGGGCTGTACATTGCACCTGGAGAATTTTCTAAGCCCAGATCTGTTGAAAAAACAGGAGCAAAGAGCCTCGGTGTTGTATTAACAACAGGACGCAACAGAGAAGTAAGAAGACTGTCAAAATTTTCCGGCATTCCACTCATCGGCCTTGAAAGAGTAAGATTCGGCCCTATCAAGCTCGAAGATCTTGAAAGAGGAAAATGGCGAATACTCACGCCGGAGGAAATTGCATCTCTTTGCAAGATCGTCAAGCTGGACAGATAGCACACTTGTGGTACTGCGCGTCTACAAAGCAAGTGGATACCTTGTTTGTTCTATAGTGAATCAACCCCAGACAGCGGGAAAGTATTCCCAAATTAAAGATCCATTCAAAGCACACCCTCGGTATAGATTTCTGCGATTTCGGTGAGAAATGATTTTTGCCAACCCAACCGGTAAATTCATTCTTCTCCGGTGGCACAAAGGTAGTGCAAGGCTTGACAATCGCCTGGTATTTCAGGATATTCGCCCAATCTGAAAGAGGGGATGTGAATTTGACTGCCTGAAATAATAGCTTTCGATGGTCCTGCAGCTTCCGGTAAAAGTACTACTGCGAAGAAAATAGCTGCAGAGCTTAATTTTGAATATCTGGACACCGGCGCAATGTATCGAGCGTCGGCTTTTCTAGTTTCCTCTTCCGGTATTGATATTCAGGATGGAGCTGCAGCGTCTGGTCTTCTTTCCGATCATTCTATTGATGTTTCAAGCAGAGGGGTTTTTCTTGACGGAAACGATATTTCCGGAAAGATAAGAACCCCTGCTGTCAGTGAGGCCGCAAGCATAATTTCTGCTCACCGTGCAGTAAGAGATTACATGGTTTCTCTGCAGAGAGCTTTTGGTAAAAAGCACAATACGGTAGCAGAGGGAAGAGACATGGGAACCGTAGTGTTTCCCGGCGCGGTACTGAAGGTCTATGTTGTAGCTGATATTGCCATAAGAGCGTGGCGAAGATTGAAAGATCTTGATCAGGGCGCTTTTCAAATGAACAGCATGGTTCACTA
>JAOZLN010000145.1 GCA_029934845.1 Candidatus Sabulitectum sp. | reverse complement strand
TCCACCTGGACCAGCAGCTGGAAACATTGGAGGAACAACTGCAAAGCCGGCCAGTCTGTTTATAAATAGCTTATCAACATCAAAGCTTGTGACTGTGGCCCCTGAAAAATCTGAAACTACAATTGTTCCATCAGTAAGCTGTGCAAAGCAGTTGGGATACTGAAACTCACCTGGCCCTGCTCCGTGTCTGCCAATGAACTCTACAAATTCAAGTGATGAGTTAAAAACAGTAATCCTGCCCTTCATGGCATCAAGCGCAAGAATATTTCCATGGGAATCAAATTCAACATCAGCAAGGCTTCCGAACTCTCTGAGAGAATCACCCATAAGAACGCCTATTGTATCTGAGACTGTCAGAGTAAGAGAACCATGTCCTCCATCTGTTACTGCTTCACTTAGGGATATTTCAGCATTCTCACATCCGAAAACAAGCAGCATTCCCGCTAACACAAATAGCAATCTCATGATTCTCTCCTTTTCAACTGGTATGTACTTTACATCTCATGACTAAGCACGTAATAACAGGATATCTCATATCAATCTGATTTCCTTTGTTTTTACAACCTACCATTTACCTTTCATATACTCTCACTTTATCATTTGTCAAATTTCTTTTCTGATTTAGAAGCATTCACCAACATTTCATAACCAGCAGGTGATTCAAAAACAGCTAATGCTCCACTAAGCATATTGCATTTGTGTTGTGCATTCAGCCCATTGCAGTGATCCCCATCATGGCCTGTCAGAAAGGGAGCAGAGCAACTTTCCGAACGGTATTACATTAAGGCAAATGTATCGCAGGCGATTTCCTCTCCTGTCGAATTCATTTTTTCGTAAAGTACCGGAAATTGTTTTTAGGTTTCTTGCTCTGATCGCAGTGTCAGCGACTCATTTACTGAGTTTGTTTTGATTTGGAATGGTCGAAGATGGTTTTGTAAATGTCTCTTACAAAACTTTCGTCAAGTTTGTCTAATTCGAGATTTGAAATTATATCTTCTTCCCTGGTAATATCTTCAACAGGCAAATTGCCTTGTCTCTTGCAATCTCTGATCTTAAAGACCAGCTCTATTCTTTTATTCAGCTGCCTCAATATCTCACTGTCGACTGCATCTATCTCTTTTCTTAATTCTTCAATCTGATTCATTTCTTTATGACTCCACACTGCCCTCTGTGCCTTAAGTAGTGATCGCAGAGGACGATTGCAGCCAATGCCTCAACAACTGGTACTGCACGGATCGCAACACAGATGTCATGATCCCCCTGGATCTGTATTTCTTTTTTCTCTCCATGAATGTCAACGGTTCTCTGCTTTTGTGAGATGCTTGGTGTTGCTTTGAATACAACACGAAAGACAATAGGCATTCCGTTGGATATGCCTCCCTGTATTCCCCCGGAGCGATTAGTAATGGTAACAGTATCGCCCTCAATTACAGTGAACTCATCATTGTTTTCTTTTCCTGTTAACTCAACACATTCAAAGCCGTTGCCAAGCTCAAATCCCTTCACCGCATTCAGACCCATCATTGCTGCAGCCAGATCTGCGTCCAGCTTACCAAACAACGGTTCACCTAAACCTGCTGGTGTATTCCTTACTGTGCATTCCACAATACCACCTATTGAATTGCCTTCTTCCTGCAACCTTTCCAGCAGTGCAAGAATTTCAGCTTCTCTATATTTGTCAGGAAAATTTATCAGGCTGCCAGCCAGAGAATTCGAAGTAACTTCATCGGTAGTGGTGGCTGCCTCAACACTTCCGATCTGTTTCACATAGGCCAGTATCTCTATTCCCAGTTCATCTCTTAAGATCTGCCTGGCGATGGCACCGGCAACAACAATGGGAGCGGTAAGTCTTGCAGAGCTTCTTCCGCCACCGTAGTAGTCCCTTATTCCATATTTTGCCTGATATGTGAAATCCGCATGCCCAGGCCTGAAAATCTCGCCCAGTTCTTCATAATTCTCTTTTTTGAAACCATCATTCTTAATGATGACACTTATTGGAGTTCCGGTGGTCTTCCCCTTGAACAAGCCGGAATGGATCTCAAACCTGTCCTCTTCCCGCCTGTTGCTTACAAAGCTGTTCCTGCCCGGCTTCCTTCTGTTCAATTCTTCCTGAATTCTCTTCAGATCCAATTCAATACCAGGCGGGCAACCTTCAATAACAGCACCGAGCGAAGGGCCATGAGACTCGCCCCACACATTGACCTTAAACATCTTTCCTATTGAATCTCCAGGCATTCCTCACCACCTTCATCAATTTTCTTCATGCATTCCCAGAACTCCGGAAATGATTTCCTCACACATTCCATATTCACTATTGTCATAGCTCTATTTCTCATATTTATCAACCCCAGACACATGGCCAGTCGATGGTCATTGTGAGATTCAACAACAGCGGCAAAAAGAGTGCTCTGTCCCACTACAGTTATTGAATCTTCCGTGGTTTTTATGTCTGCTCCGATTTTCTTCAATTCCGTTTCTACCTGTTTTATCCTGTCACTCTCCTTGTGAATCAGATGGCTGATATTTTTCACAATGGTGGTTCCCCTGGCAAACAATGCAACAGCAAGCAGTGTAAGAACGGAGTCAGGGCTGTCTTTCATATCAACTTCTACCCCGTTCAGGTTCTCCGAATCAAGAATTGATACACTGCTGGATTCTGTATTTATCCTGCAACCCATTCTTCCCAGAATTGCAACAAACTCGGATTCTCCGGGGTTCGATCTCAGATCGATCTGATTGATCACTATCTTTCTGTTAAGTATGACAGATGCAGCCAGCAGATAGTTAGCAGAGCTCCAGTCTTTGGGAATACTCACTTCCTGTGGCAGGTACCTCTGCCCTGCCTTGATCCGAAGCAGATCATACTTTTCACCAGTGATTCTTTTTGCAGCAACCCCGAATCTTTCCATCTCTCTTATTGTCATATCTATGTAGCCCGCTGATACTATTGGTTTCATAACCTTGATCTCTACATCTTCTTCAGCATACGGAGAAACTATCAAAAGAGAGCTGATGAACTGGCTGCTGATATCTCCTGCAAGAACAGTTCTGCCTCCTGTCAATCCATTTGCAATTCTAATTGGGTACAAACTTTCACCGGTTGCAACCACAACCTCAGCTCCAAGGTCATTCAACGCTTGAACAAGAGGCTGGATGGGTCTTTCTTTGTTCCTGCTCCCTGCTGTGATCTCTGTCTTCCCATGAAGCAGACATGCAAGACCCGTAACAAATCTAAGCAGAGTTCCCGATTCACCAACATTTATTTTTATGTCTTTTTTCAAGTCACAGCACGAGGATCTTATTCCCCATACTTCCAGTTTCTTCTGCCCATGATCCCCGACCTCAAATGTGCGGAAGCAGACACCAATGCTGCGTAATGATTCAAGCAGCAGCTCTATGTCCTGATTGTCGGGTACATTGGAGATAACCGATTTACCGTGGGTAAGCGCAGAGATCAAAAGCACTCTGTTCGCTATGTATTTGCTTCCGGGAATGTGTATTCTCAGATCATTCACAAGAACTCCCTGTTTACCCCTGCAACTCGCGCTGGGCTTCCAGGAATACTGAAATTCCCAGAATGACAAACCCAGGTAACAGCATACACACTTTTTATCAGCACACCTGCAATTGCCCTAGCTTTCATTTCTCGGCTTAATAAGGAATACTTTGTCATTCCTCCTCACGACCTCTTCAAGCTTGATCGTTCCTGTGCTTCCTTTTTTCAACAGGGCAGTCTCCACATCAGAGCTGTCAAGAATCATATTCACTTTAGAATAAACAATACCGGTGGTTGTTCCTGTGAACGCTAACTGATCTTCTCTGCTTATCTCCCCGGATTCAACCAGGATCTCGGCTATCATTACTTTTTTATAGAAATTAACTACTCTGCCAACCAGAATCTTTTTTGTGGTTGCCTGGGATCCGTAAGCTCCGGACCAGTCTCCCAGCCTTTTTCCCAGATAGTATCCATTCTCCCAGAAACCCCTGTTAAAAACTTTTTTCAGCTCTTTTTCCAATTCATCCTTGCGCTGATCATCATATTCTTCCGCAGCAATCAGTGTCAGTGCTTTTCTGTACTGCCTCACCACAGTATCAACATACTCCGGGCCCCTTGCCCTGCCCTCTATCTTCAGCACACCAACACCGGCATTAATCAACTTGTCCAGCATCTTGATGGTACACATGTCTTTGGGAGACATCACAAATTTGTTGTCAATTATCAACTCTTCATCTGTTTCCTCATCAATAACCCTGTATCGCCTTCGACAAGTCTGCAGACATCTTCCCCTGTTTGCGGAACTGTTGTACTGAGCAAGGCTCATGTAGCATTTACCGGAGATAGCCACGCACATGGCACCGTGAATGAACACTTCGATCTTAACCTGCTCTCCGGATGGTCCACAGATATTCTCTCTTTTGATCTCGTGGCAGATATGTTCGATCTGCCCAAGTGACAACTCTCTTGCAAGCACTATGACATCAGCAAACTTCGAGAAAAACTTTACTGCCTCTACATTTGCTACATTCAGCTGTGTTGAGATATGCACCTCAAGACCCACGGATCTTGCATACTGGATCACGGAAATATCTGAAGCAATTACCGCACTCAGCTTTGCCAGCATGGCCAGATCACACATATGTCTGGCATCAACCAGATCCTCATCGTACATGATGGTATTCAATGTCAGATAGCTTCTTACCTTATTCTTCGAACATATCCCGGCAACCTTAACAAGATCATCCAGCTCAAAGTTAGCAGACTTTGATCTCATATTCAGATTCCCAACACCAAAGTATATAGAAGTTGCCCCTGCATTTACCGCAGCCATCAAAGACTCGTAAGAGCCTGCAGGAGCCATAATTTCTACACCGGTTTCTTTATTCATAATTTCCTCACGGTCAGGGTTCACACAAACCTCTGCTGAACAATACACGAAAATCTTTAAGAGTACATGACATCGATACCTGCAAGCCACTGGGCCAGATTTCTTACAAGAATACCATCCTTATCCTGCTCCAGTCGCAGGTCTCTTACAAGATGCACTCTCTTCACCCCCGGCAGCTTTTCCCCCAGTAGTTTCAAACTCGGTGTAACTTTTGTACTGGCAGTCTTCACCTCAATCAACACTTCGGGCTGATCATTACAGATCACTGCAAAATCAACTTCATGCTTTTCCTTAGTACGGATGTAACAAAGTTCAACCTTATCTCCTGAAACATCGGATCTGAAATCTGCATGTTTTCTTAAGCAGATTGCAGCGACATTCTCGACGATAACTCCTTCATCTCCCTGAACATATCCGGAATCATGAAAGTAGAGCTTGGGCATCTTCATAATTGCTCTTGCAATATTCGCGTGATGAGGTCGAACAAGGAAAACAATGTGAAGAGCTTCAAGAATTTCCACATACCGCCGTACTGTATTGGGTGCCACCTGCAGATCTTCGGCAATGGAGGTATAAGACAGTGGAGATCCGACCCGCTTCCTTAACAGTTCAAGCAGAGTCCGCATAACCCGAATTTCCTGAAGCCTGCCGAACTCCAGAATATCTTCCCTGATAAGATCTGTAAAGTACTGTGATCTCCAGCGGTTCGCATATATTGCATCGCCGCTTAGAAATGGCTCTGGAAAGCCTCCGTATTTCTGAAGAAGGCTGAATGCCTCCCGTGGCTTGAATCTACTTTTCAACTCTGCCACTGAAAGCGGCCACAATCTGTAATGAAAGTAACGCCCGGCCAGGGATTCCCCTGCCTGCCTGAAAGTATCCATCCTGGAACTGCCTGTAACCAGCATGGCGCATTCAGATTGCTTAGTATCATACACACCCTTAAGGTACTGCTTCCAGCCGGACATTTTATGTAACTCATCCAGAATGAGTAAATCAACATCACCCGGCCAGCTCTGCTCCACAATAACTCTTGCATCAATACTGTTATCGAAATTCAAGTAACAGGACCTATTGAAGTATTCCCTGGCAATCTGCTTTGAAAGATACGTCTTTCCCACCTGCCTGGGCCCGGTAAGAAGCACCATTTTCTTCTCCAGATCAGCGACAATTCTTTCCTCAAGATATCGTTTCATAATGACTATTATGCAACACTTTGCACAAAAGTCAAGACTATTCCGCAAAGCGCTGCACATAAGTTGTCTATCGTAATCTCCTCTCCTCCTTCATATTTGTCCGTACGGGTATGGTTTCCGATCAGCGGCATTCGCATTCAACGCTATTCTTCGGCTCCTACTGCACCCACTAATCATTGCCATTGAGAAAAACCCTTCAATTATTCATATGAAGTACAAAACGGCTATGGAGTACTCACCCCGGAAAATGCAGGAGTCTATATCATCCTCAAAATTGAGACAGCAAACGGTTTCGCTATAAGCAGAACTGTAGCTGTAATCAAGTAAACGTTTCAGGTCTGATTCGTTTTTAACCCCCGGTCAATCTACGGTGGTTAAATATTGCAGGGAATAAAAAACTCAGATCAATGTATATTTGCTGAAGATCAAAAAAGATTTGGAATAAATTATGCTTTTTGTAACAACCGTGATTTTTGCACTTCTTGCTGGTACGAGTACTGAGGCAGAACTACACTCA
>JAOZLN010000144.1 GCA_029934845.1 Candidatus Sabulitectum sp. | reverse complement strand
CTTGAATACAGGCTTTACTCCGAATACATACCCGTCCACCCTGCACGACAGTATCCAGAATGGTACATAGGTAAGAAACGGTTTTCTTACTCTGCATCCGGCAAAAAGACCAGGGGACATTTCCTCAAGTTTGCGACGCACAACACGAATAGCACTGGTAGAATCAACAGTAGAAGCAATTACATATCTGTTCACAACACCTTCAAGAAGCAGTGGGGTATCACAATTGGGACAGATGGTATTTGTGTTTCCCTCACTGACTTCAAGCAACCCGGCACACGATGGGCAGGATAAAGTTAAAAGATCACTCATGATCTGCCTTTTCCTGTGATCCTCTGCAACAATCCCGGGGCAAGTATTGCAACAGCCATTCCAAGCAGAGATGCCCAGAACACCGATAAACCTCTGATCAAAAAGAAGATCAGCAGTGCTGGAGCAACGCTGATCAAAAAGGAAGAGAAAGCTTCATGAACGGGATTAAAAGAATTTTCCTTACTGGAAACACTTGATTCTCCCAGCTTTCTGCCACTGACTCCGTCAACCATGGTTCCCTGGGAAGTGGAAGCACTGATAACCACCCAGAAAGGATGATAGATAATTCCACTTTCTCCAACCAGCTCTGGGTCAACTGGAACAATTGTACTTGTACCATCAACCTCAGATTCATCCCACACTCTTCTGTCCGCAGACGCAGGCGAATAATGCTCCATCTCTGCGTACGGCTGGGTAAATACCCGGGACAGAGTGTCTGGATCATAAGGGAACCAGTAAAGAGAGGCTGTAGCCATACTTCCCGCACTAAAAAGACGAAGTGCATCGCTTTTGTCAAGAGCGGGCCTGTGCAGAAAATTGACCCCTGTATAGCCACTGACAACAGCCCTGGCCCCGCAATAAGGACAGGTGATGTAAGCATCTGGAGATGTAACAGCCAGAAGAGCACCGCACTGTGTGCATCGAAGTTTCACCGGTTAATCCACCCCCCTGGAATAAGATCGCAATTTCAACCAGGCAGAACATATTAACAAATTGAAATATTACAAAGAGGCGGCGGATCTTACCGCCGCCTCTAAAAGAAGATTGCTTTATCTTACTGCTGAAACCATCCTGCGGACAAAGATGCCCGAAGCGGTTTCAAGACGTACAAAATGAACACCCGCAGGAATTTCACTTACATCAAGAGTAATATTTCTGTAGCCGGATTCGCCTATACGCCCGGTAAGATCAACAACTTTTCGACCTGTAACATCAAAAACCGCAAGCTCTGCTGTTGCAAGATCTCCAGGTGCAATTGTGACTGGAATAGTCGCATTTGCATAGACCGGGTTCGGTGTTACAAGTCCCAGCGCAGAAACCTGAGGAACGAGACCCTCAAATGAATCCTCAACACCACTTGTGCTCACCTGTGCAGAAACAGCCTGGGAAGCCCATCCCGGCCCGAAGTCGCTATCAACAGCCCAGACTCTGAAGTAATAATCTCCGTTATTCAAAGCTGTAACAGTGTACTGTGAACCTGAGATATCATCCGCATGTATCTCGTTGTTGTCCCATACCTCTATTTTTATGTCATCGATGTAAAGTTTGCAGAATGAACTGCTTCCATAACTCTCCCAGCGGAACATCAGAGTCTGCCCCTGGAACTCATCCAGCTCGTGAATGTTGAAACGCCAGGTCATGTCATCACGACCAAAGGTCTGCAGGTAGTACCAGTTTGACCCGGCATCAGGACTGTAAGAGAAAGCTCCCTGATAACTTTCGGGTGTAATATCCTGCTCTGACCAGAAGCTGATCCTTCCACCACCATTTGCCGGGATTGTAACTGATTGCTGCCATGTCATATCACCGGTTCCATTTGAAACATAGCTTTGTGTTCCGCTGTGGTGCTGGCTTGTGGTCATTATCCAGTTCACCCTGTCAAACGGGCCGCTGTCACCGTGATCATCCAGCAGCAGCTGGTAGCCGCTTAGCTTCTGAAGAGCGTAGTAGTCGGCATGAGCAGCATCATTCCAGTTTATGGTGAAAGGCACTGATACAGAACCGATATTATCAACCACCGGTACTCCCGGTTCATGGGGATCGTACGGGCAGCCGGCAAGACAGGCTGTAACAAGATAGCTTCTAAGGTTTCTTCTGGAGAGTTTCACCACTTCAGAGGCCAAAGGCCAGAAGCCGGCAAAAGATGCACCGGTCTCGTGGTTCCAGCTCATGGCTCCGTAAAGGCCGTAAGCGTGATCCCGAGTATTGCCGGAGGCAAAGTAGAACTGAGCTGAAGGATAATGCTCTTCTCCTGTGGCCCAGTTAACCATCATCTCGCCCTGAGTGCTGTACGCAGCAGCATCAGTAGTTGCAGCACTGGTCCAGCCCCATGGGTAAATAAGCGCATTGCTGTAGGCATGTGTGGAATGCATCTGAGCAGGAATGTGGGTCTGCCAGAATGTGTCTATGTTCGATGCTTCCGGCTCTGAAAGCGGACCTGTTCCTCTGTAAGTCTGTGAGCTTGAACTACCGCTGGAACCGGTTCCTCCCCAGGCGACAGACCAGTTCCTGTTCAGGTCTACACCATCCCCTCCAGCCGATATGTTTCGGTTCTTTCTCTGCATACCGCCACCACCGGGAGATGTAGTCTCGTTGTAAACCCAGCCGTCAACATTATTAACAGGAAGACACCAGATCTCTCTGTTCTCCAGCAACCAGGTTGCCTGGTATCCACTGTAACCGTTTCTCTGATAGTTTGAACACAACCACATCATCCAGTATCGGACATTCCTCATTGCAGCGCCTTCGCGGGCATGTATCAGCCCGTCATACCAGGCGTTGGCCATTGAAGGATCATCATCATCAAAGCTGTTGTTTACCGAGATTTTCACAACCCTCTGGGGCCGACCTTCATAAGTGTCACCAATGGACTGAACACTGGTTATTGAAGGATTGGCAGCAACAAGAGAATCAATCCAAACAGTTACTTCGTCCCAGGTGTAAAAACCACCCATTGCACGGCTGCTGCCGTTGCGAGCCCGGTAGAAGCTCTGCATATCGGCTATTCTTGTTGTAGCAAACAGCCCGTACTCATGAAGCAGGCTTCTTTCATAAGAGTTAGCTACAAAATCAACTGAACCGTCTCTGTATGTCTGAACCACTTCAAACCCGAGTCTGTTGAACAGCTCAGCCTGATCATCACTGGATGGCTGAAAATTCATCAACGAATATATCTCGCTACCCAGCATGATCGCTGGAACTGCAAGTAGCAGAAAAAGAAACTTCAAATCACACCTCCACTAAGAAAAAAACAAATGGGTAAAACCAAACAACTGTATATATATAAGGGCAATGGGTTCAGGAACCCAGATGACACAAGGAAAAAACAGAGACATTCTGAAATAAATTTTGTATCTTTACTCTATCAAGAACAATATTTTTTTACAACGGAGGCTTCAATGACTACATTTAAAGAACAGATTCAACTGGGAATCCCGTCACAGATCCCACCAATGCCAGCATCACTGGAAGATGTAAACAGAGCCCCGGCAAGACCGGATGTACTTTCTGCAACAGAGAAAAGGCTGGCTCTGAAGAATGCACTCAGGTATTTTCCAAAAGAGTGGCATGAGATCCTTGCACCTGAATTCGCCGACGAACTGATAAAAATGGGACGGATCTATATGTACCGCTTCCGCCCCACATACGATATGCGGGCAAGACCAATTGGCGATTACCCTGCGGAAACTCCCCAGGCTGCAGCTATCATGCTGATGATCCAGAATAATCTGGACAATGCTGTTGCCCAGCACCCCGAGGAATTGATCACCTATGGTGGAAACGGTACAGTGTTCCAGAACTGGGCTCAGTATCTTATTACAATGAAGTATCTCTCGGAGATGACAGAGGAGCAGACTCTTGTGCTTTATTCCGGTCATCCCCTTGGGCTATTCCCATCCCACGCCGATGCTCCAAGGCTTGTTGTTACAAATGGAATGGTCATCCCGAACTACAGTTCACAGGAAGATTACTCTAAAATGGCTGCCCTGGGAGTTACTTCATACGGACAGATGACTGCAGGCAGTTTTATGTACATCGGACCTCAGGGCATTGTTCACGGAACAACCATTACTCTTCTTAACGCTGGAAGAAAATATCTTGGTACAGGCGATGAAGGGCTTGCCGGCAAGGTTTATGTTACAAGTGGCCTTGGTGGAATGAGCGGAGCTCAGGCGAAAGCTGCTGTTATTGCAGGCGCCATCTGTGTTATCGCAGAGATTAATCCCAAAGCAACCCGTATGAGACACGATCAGGGCTGGCTGCAGGAAGTTGAAAACGACCTGGACAAAGTAATAGCCCGGATAAAGAAAGCACGACAAGAGGCAAAACCTCTGTCCCTTGGATACCAGGGAAACATCGTAGACCTCTGGGAAAAACTTGCAGAGGAAAATGTTCACATTGAACTTGGCAGTGACCAGACAAGCCTGCACAACCCCTGGATGGGGGGATATTACCCTGTAGACCTCACCCTGGAACAGAGCAACCGTATGATGGTTGATGACCCTGGTGCCTTTAAAGAGGCTGTCAGGAAATCTCTCAGACGACAGGTCAAGGCAATTAACACGCTATCTTCAAGGGGTATGCACTTCTGGGACTACGGTAATGCTTTCCTGCTGGAAGCTTCAAGAGCAGGTGCTGAAGGAATTCTGAAGGAAGACGGTTCCTTTTCCTACTCTTCCTATGTGGAAGATATCATGGGTCCCATATGCTTCGACTACGGTTTCGGACCTTTCCGATGGGTGTGTACATCAGGAAATCCGGACGATCTAAGAAAAACAGACAGGATCGCAGCCTTTGTCCTTGAAGAAATGGCCAAAGAGGCCCCGAACGAAAACAGGCAGCAGCTTATGGACAACCTCCGCTGGATAAGACACGCAGAAGAAAACAGAATGGTTGTTGGTTCTCAGGCCAGAATTCTTTACACCGACTGGTCGGGAAGGATCAAACTGGCTCTGGCATTCAACAGAGCGGTAGCTGACGGTGCAATTTCCGCCCCTGTAGTTCTCGGTCGGGATCACCACGATGTTTCCGGCACAGACAGCCCCTACCGGGAAACTGCAAACATCAGGGACGGCTCAATGTTCACAGCAGACATGGCTGTTCAGAATGTTATTGGAGACTCGTTCCGTGGCGCTACCTGGGTAAGCCTTCACAACGGTGGAGGTGTGGGCTGGGGTGAAGTGATCAACGGTGGTTTCGGCATGCTCCTCGATGGCTCTGCTGCTGCTGACCGCAGGGCAAAATCTATGCTATCATGGGATGTAAGCAACGGCCTTGCCAGACGGAACTGGGCCAGAAACGATGGAGCGATCTGGGCTATCAAGCAGGCAATGGAGATGGAACCTCTGATGAAAGTTACCATCCCTGAAATTGCAACTGACGAAGTGGTAGACCTCTTCAACTGACATGAAGTACAAAGCCATTCTGTTTGACCTGGACGGAACCCTGCTGAACTACGAAGAAGAACAGTATACAGCAGTAAACCATGATAAGAAACTGTTCGATCTTGTTAATTCTCGAGAGGTTCAAGGCTATGAAACCATTGGAATCCCCTCTCCTGATTCACAGGAAATGAAAGCAGCTTTCCGCAGAGCGGAAATACAACAGAACCCGGAAGTATTCCTTAAGAACTACTTTGAAAAGCTCTCCCGCAAGGGAATCCCGCTGACCGGCGCTCTGGAAATTCTAAATAAGCTTAAGGGAAAAGTTAAACTTGCCATTGTATCCAACAGCCCGGGAGAGGTTCAGAACCCCAGACTTGAAACTGCCGGGCTATCCGAATTCTTTAAGCACAGATTCTACAGCAGAGACATCGGTATAGCAAAACCGGATCCGGCTATTCTGCAGATCGCATTAAAAGAGCTGAATGTTACCAGAGAGGAAACTCTTTTCATTGGAGACAGCACCACAAGTGATCAGCCTGCAGCACAGGCAGCAAACATAGATTTCTTTCTGTTCAAAGGTGATTTCAGCGATCCCGCACTGCAGGAAATGCTAAGATAAAATTACCGGGTCCGAATACATCTCTTCAAGAATAAACAAGACCCCATAAACAGAACCCGCTGCATAATGAACATCGTGTTCGCCATGACATTGCTCAATAGTTCTATTCGAGCCACCAGGATCAAGCTTAGAAAAGAAATATAAAAAACTGATCAACTCCCAAGCCATTCACAAACGGACAAAAACACCGCCCCTGCACTTACAGAAAACAGCACGCAGATACTCAGCTCAGTATTCTGCGCAACTGTGCTTTCAGTATACTTGCCAATACTCAGGGAAATTGTCATTACTTCAGTACACTTTAAATACACGAATCTTGGAATAGAGAAAGACAATCTTGAAAATACCCGGGACAGGAGACATGAAAATGAACAGCAATGGAATTGAAGACAAGTACAATGAGGGCACTGGCACAATAACCGGGATAATCAAGCTCAGCGCGTTCCTAATTATCTCTCTGTTTTTATCGAACATTTCTGCTGCATCAGATTATGAGATAATATCATATATGCCTTCAGAGGGAATTGAAGAGTTCATTGTTGACAGACTGGACCTGACCACATTC
>JAOZLN010000143.1 GCA_029934845.1 Candidatus Sabulitectum sp. | reverse complement strand
AAGGGAAACACCCTTGTTGTCAACCTTCCAGGCAGCGTCAAAGCTGTTTACGAATGTGTTGAATTCCTGCTTCCTATCCTTCCCCATGCCCTTGAAGTTCTCCGTGGTTCGGTTGGCAGGTGTGGCGGGTAGCATTGCATCAGATAGAAATTCGTCCTGCAAAGATCGAAGATGCTGATTTCATGGCCGGTGTGCTTGTTGCAGCCTGGCAGAACGCATACACGGGAATTGTTAATGCTGATTATCCCGCAACACTGAGCAGAGATAAATACTCGAAAATGTTTGCCGGCATAATAGAGAAACACTCGCAGACTGTTTATGTTTTTGAGAAAAACAGATCAGTATACGGTTTTGTTTCAGGAAGAATGGAAGAGGGGGAATACGATTGTCAGATCGTTGGTCTTTACGTATCGCCCGAGGAGCAGGGGAATGGTATCGGCAGTATTCTGCTGGATAAGATGACAAAACACTTCAAGATCAACAACTGCAGGAAAATGATCGTATGGACCTTGCTGGGAGCAAAAAACAATTCCTTCTACAGGAAGCATGGAGGAGCAGGAAAAGAATTTAAAGAGATCACCATTGGATCTGAAACATATTCCGGAGTGGGTTTCGTATTCGACTTGCAGCATTTAGGATGCGATTCGGATTCTGCTTTGAGCAGCTATCCTTTAGCAAGGGTAGATGAAACAGCAACTTGACAACTCAAGAACAAAAGGCTATTCAATTTAATGGTATGGTTGAGTTAAGCATCATGTATTTGCTTTAGGAATGTAAACTTGGAGATGTTATGAGTCCTACGGTATTCAGAGAGAGAGGATTCAGATTCTTTTTCTTTTCTCGTGAGGAATCTAGAATGCATATTCATGTACGGTGTTCCGACGGTGAAGTGAAGTTCTGGCTAACACCAGAGATTGAGCTGGCAAAGAATTACAAATTGTCTCGATCACAAATACATGCTATTGAAAAGATAATTGAGGAGCATTATGAGCAGATCACAAACTCTTGGAGTGAACACTTCGGAAACTGAAGTTGTCAATATCTCCAGTCATGGGATATGGCTATATACGTATGGTCGCGAGTATTTCATTTCCTATGAAGATTTCCCCTGGTTTAAAGATGGATCTGTCAACGAGATAGTTAATGTACTGGAGCCTACTCCCGGAAATTACTATTGGCCTGATCTGGATATTGATCTTGGAATTGAAACTATTAAGAATCCTCAACGATTTCCTCTGATTTCACATCAGGCGTAGAGTAATCCATCAATTCAGTTTTCTTTACGGATTCCCCTCGGAGAATCAGCGGCATTGCCATTATGGTTCGATAGTGATGTGATCCATGAGCAGCCCTGTAGTTTTCAGCACGATCGAGTGGATTTATTTATAGATCGGATTGTTCTTGTTAGCACAGTAGTAGACTCTGTTGCTGTCTACCCTGCTTCTCACAAGATCAAGCCCGGCAAGGTTGTTCAATTCCTGTCGGATTGATGCCTCGGATAACTTTGATCTTCGTGCTATCTCCCTTATGTGCAACTCCAGAGGATTCAAGCCGAATAAAATCGTAAATATCTCCGTGCATGATCTGGACGAAAGTAATTCAATTAACACATTTATGATGCGTGTATATACTACGCATATGCGTGGTATATACACGCATCTACTCTACTTTTTTCAGAAAAAGATTCAATTTCTCAAATTGTTCTTAGTGTAGCCTGTAGCGAGGCTTGCCTCGGGGGTTGGCTGAACGAAAGCAATAATTCAAATATGGTGTTTGTACACACATTGAAGGACGGAGCTATTATCCTCTTCCTTGAATACGACCCTCAAAATGGTTTTCCCGTTCCTGGTCAGATCAAAGGAAGATGGCTTTTCACTACTGACCTGGAATATCTGCGCTGACAGTTTCAAATCACCGTCATTTTTGCACGCAGACTTAAGCCTTCCCAGAAATGTTTTGTAAAACAGGGAATGCGAAGGCTCGATGATATGGATCAGTTTGCCTGAAATGAATCTCTGATGAAGGAAAGACTCCCCTTCCTGTTCAAGCAGAACTTCCACGGCCTCTTCGGTTTCTGCCCGGGCCAGCAGCTTCTTGAGATCCCGCTCAAAGCACCCGTTGCAGATTATTGTGTTTGACATACTCTCATATTGGAAGGCTAATGCATTAAGGTTTTTGAATATCTCTTCGGAGGATTCCGGGCTCTGCAGTTCCTGAAGTGTATCACCAAGAGCATGATCGAGAACGCCGTTCAAGATACTACTGGTCAGAATTCTGGTCACAGGGTCTGGCAGTTTTGGAGAAGCATTCAGAAAGGATGTCTGCATATCCATTCCCTTTGTCAGCCATTGGAAAATTGAATTTGCACTCTGGTTAACAGGATCAGAACCAGATCTGCTGAATTGAATCAATGCCCGGGTTATCCCCGTGGAGCATACTCTTTCCTGGAGCGCTTCAATCAGCGGGATGCATTCAAGATATGACAGTGTTCTCATTCATCTCCCATGACATCTCTCTGCTATTTGCTCAGTTCTCTTTACGTATTATCAATTCAACGGAAACCCACGAGTCATCAGATTCTACATCGGGCTGATTGTCGGTGTTACCGGTAAAAGAGACCCCTCCACCCGAGCGGACTTCAAGCCAGTTTTCGGGATACCAGCCAAGATCAAGAGACAATTCTGTTGTGTTCTCTACTATTCCAGAGGGGAAAGCTCCTCCTGCCTGAACAGAATCAGGCCAGCCCTCGTACACATTGCCTTCACCGTGTCTGGTGTAGCTGCCTTTCAGCTGGGCAGTAATTCCGTGGAAGCCTGCATAAGACAGAGAGCCGGTAATTCTGTCTGCGTCCGGCCCAAGCTGTGAACCGATTATTCTGCTGTCGTGCATATAGAAATTATTGATCTTTCTCTGGCTGTATACATACCGTTGTACTGCAGTGTATTCCGCAACAGCCCCAAGCCCCAGCTCAGGGGAGAAAAAGTTGGTACCGAATGTGTAGCCAAGTTTGTTGGGTACATCGTGAATGTTCTCGTATTGTATGTCATCTATGAGGAATTCCCCGTAGATTGCTATTCCCCGTACAGGCTGCCAGGTGGCATCAACGCACATGAATGCGTTGTCGTCCACCCTTTCATTCCACTGTACGGGGTACCAGGGAATGAAGAGGTTTGCATATGCCAGATCAATGCCGTCTGCAGTATACAGAATGGATTCTGAAAGACCTATCCGAAGTTTATCATAGGGTTTGATGTCCAGCCTGTGGGCTGAAAGCCAGGTTGAAGAATCGGAGTTAATTGTGCTTGTAAAACCGGTGAAGTGTACTTTGTCACCAAGGTCCAGATCGATCTTTATCATATCCATCGCAGGAGCCTGGCCAGAGACCATCAACTGTGTGAATCTGCCAGGTCCCCATCGAACTGGGATTCTTCCCATTGCTGCTTGAAGCGGCCCTGTTTCAGCCTGAACGAAGCCCCAGTCTACATAGAGGTGTCTGCCGTGTTCAAGGCCGTAGTGGAACGGAGAGAATCCATCTGGTGGGGTGCCGTTGCTGCCTGTCCAGAAAGAGGTTCTCTGGCTTATACTGAACCAGCTAAGAGGCTGGGCGAACACTTCAAATGCCACTCCACCGCTTGAGTTGAATTCAGAGTTGCTGCTGCCTGCCTGGCCAGCCACAGCACTTTGCCAGCCGAAAACTCCGTTGCCTGTTGCTGGAACATCTGAGCGGTCCTGGATAAGACGCCAGAGCCATATGGACCGGGAACCGGGCTCCACTGATACTGTATGTTGATCCGGAAACTCTCCTGTAAGAAGGCTGCCTGTTGCTTCAGAATGGTACAGCCACAGGTTCAAAGGGTTTTCAAGCGGCAAAGAAGCAGTTGCCAGGGATGCAGCCACAAGAATGATAGATGCCGCTTTCATTTATTTACCTCTTTCAAGAAGAAATACTGTTTCAATATGGTCAGTATGGGGGAACATATCTACCGGAGTAATTTGCTGGATCTTATAGTGCTCCTCAGAAAGAACTGCAATGTCTCTTGCTGCGGAAAACGGGTTACAGCTTACATAAATAATTCTTGTGGGATTCAGCTGTGTCAGTTGTCTTGTTATTTTTACTCCCATTCCGGCTCTTGGAGGGTCGGTGACGATTGTTTCAAATTCCTTCTTCCTTTTCAGAGCTCTGGTCAGGAAGGATGTGTCTTTCGAGTTTACAACATGAATTCTGCCTGCAGGGATGCTGTTCAACTCTGCTGCTATGTGGAAGCCGGTTGAAGCTTCCTGATTCATTTCCACAGTTGTTACCTCGGACCCCCTTGCGGCCAGCGGAATTCCAAAAGCACCAACACCGCCATAGAGATCAAGAACGGTTGGATTCTTATCTGGAATGTGATTCAAAACAAGGTTTACAAGTGCTTCTGCTGCCCTGGTGTTAACCTGAAAGAAGCCGCCATGTGGAACTTGATAGATGAATTCTCCCAGTTTCTCAAACATGTTACCTGGTCTGAGAGGAAACCATGATCGTTTTTTTCTGATAACTGTGGAAGGCCAGTCAGCAGGGGCTTTGTCCTGATAGTCTCCAGTAAGTTCAATGATGGAGCTTTCTGTGTTTGTTCCGCCTCTGACTGATACCCGTGTGATTCCGTAGGGAACATCAGTTGAAAGAAATTTCCGGAGAGCCTGTTTTGACAAGTCATTCATCAGCGGACACCAGTCAACTGGAACTGGATCTCCTTTAAAAGCATGCAGAGTGAGCTTGTTCTGCCTCACATCAAACGTAACTCTGTTTCTGTAACCTGTGGTTACCGGGGAAGGAACTACAGGATCGACCTCAGGTACGGACAGACCGCGCAGTGCCTTTTCAATCCATCTTTTTTTCCAGACCAGTTGTTCCTGGTAGCTTAGATGCTGCATGGAACATCCACCGCATACACCGTAGTGGCTGCAGAAGGGTTTTACCCGGTGTTCCGACGGTTTCTCAACGGAAACAAGATCTGCCTCAATGTAGTTTTTCTTCGTCCTGGCATTATTGATTGTTACCTGTTCACCGGGAAGAGCACCCCTGATAAAAATTGCAGGTGAGTCAGACGGTCTTGCTATACCACCTACCCGGTTGCCCAGGCTTTCTATAAGTATTTTGTCTTTAGTTTCCAAAGAATCCCATTCTTTTAAGAAGATCTCTGGAGGTTGATTCATAGCGATCCTCTTCAACGGCTTCTCTTAATTGTTCCATAAGTTTTGCAAAGTATCTTAGATTGTGCAGTGTGGCGTAAATTGGGGCAAGCCACTCTTTTGCTTTGAAAAGATGGTGCAAATAGGCTCGGGTATGATTCCGACAGACATAGCAGTCGCAGTCTTCCTGTATCGGATTAAAATCATTCCTGTGTTTTGCGTTCCTTATGTTGAGTTTGCCGTCAGGGATAAAAAAGCAAGCTCCTCTGGCATTTCTGGTGGGTACAACACAGTCAAACATGTCCACACCCATCCCAACAAAATCTATGAGATCTTTGGGTTTACCCACTCCCATCAGATATCTGGGTTTGCTTTCGGGAAGGCGATCAATACAGCTTTTTACTGCAAGTTCCATCATGGGTCTCTCTTCTCCGACTGCAACCCCTCCAATGGCATACCCGTCAAAGTCCATCCCGACAAGGCGGTCGGCACAGTGTTTTCTGAGCTTTGGAAAGCCTCCGCCTTGAACGATACCGAACATTGCCTGTCCGTTTCCGGGATGAACCTTACGGGCTCTTTCAGCCCACCTGAGAGTCAGCTCTACAGATTCTTCTGTTCTGGCCTCTTCGCTTGGCTGCTCCAGGCATTCATCAAGGATCATCATAACATCGCTGCCGAAAATTGTCTGTGCTCTGATCACCTTTTCCGGGGTGAGAATATGTTTACTGCCGTCAATGTGAGACTGGAAATTGTACCCTTCTTCTGTTACCTTGCGCAAAGAGGAGAGGCTGAACAGCTGGAACCCCCCGCTGTCGGTAAGAATGTTGTCTTTCCAGTTCATGAATGAATGCAGTCCACCGGCATTTTCAATTACTTCAAGGCCAGGTCTCAGGTACAGATGGTATGTATTTCCAAGAATAATACTGAAACCATCTGCCTCCAGATCAGAGTTTCTTACGGTTTTAACTGTGGCCTGGGTACCAACAGGCATGAAAGCAGGTGTTTCCACCGGGCCATGGGCAAGGTGCAGGGTACCTCGTCTTGCCTTTCCGCTTTTTCCCCTAAGGTTGAATGAGGGTGTCTGGCTCAACCGTTTCCTCCTCTGTTTCCGGAACCTGGTCAGTTACTGGTTCTTCAATTTCAGCAGGAATGTCTATTCCCTCCTCATGCGGGGCTGTTGTGAGTGTATCCGGCAGTTCTTCCGAAATAGTATCCTGAATAATAGTTATGGAATCAGCAGAAGGGTTTATCAGACTTAGAGTGTCTGGATCTGTTACAAGTTCTGTTGAATCAGCAGGGGTTTCCAGCGAATCGGATGCTGTAGAATCTGCTGCAGTGGAATCTGCAGCTGTGGAATCGGCTTGTACGTCAGTGATAATCGCCTCGGGTATGGTTAGATTGATTGCGGATGAATCATCAGAAAGCGGTTCCAGCATTTCGAAAGCAAACGCAGTGGTATCTGCCAGCATTAGAATAGCGTGTGTTGAATCAATTTCTGCAATTGTTGTAAGCTCGTTCGTAAGATCCTG
>JAOZLN010000142.1:1510-6747 GCA_029934845.1 Candidatus Sabulitectum sp. | reverse complement strand
TAAGTTCGCTGTCTGAAGGAAGTTCAGGGGATGATCTGAACGGAATGTATCTTGCTGTAACGGTTGTCATGGCATCGCTAAGAAGAAATCCGACTTCGCTGGCGGAAATGAGGTTTTCCAGAGAGGCGGCAGCATCATACATTGCCATGTCAGCCTGAGCCACCAGTTGATAAAGAGTTGATCCGTAGTTCGGATCATTTCTGTATTCACTCAGATATGCTTCCGGGTCTTCAATGCCTACGATTCTGAGCTGAGCTTTCAGTAGTGCTTCAGCCATTGAAGGCCTGACTGATTCCCAGCCAAGGATCCTCAGATATTCATCTTGAAGAGTTCTGTCTACAAGAACCTCAAAGGCAGTGTTGTTTATGTCGTTGTACATAAGTGCAAGCTGATTCTCTGGATCAGGATCTCCCATTCGCTGCATTTGCAGCTTCATGCTGTTGTATACTTCATCTCTGACATAGTCGTAGGATGTTGGTTGAAGTCCGGTACCGTTAACAGTGCCTACAACAAGCTTGTCAGCTTGAACATTCTCAATTCCGCCACGGCCCCACTGGAGAAAAATCATACCAACGAAGATGACAACGATGGCAATAAGGAATATCTTTGCATTGTTTCTGAACCAGGTTAACATTAACGAATCTCCTCTGTTGAATTGAGGGTGGAAAATAAGCAAAGTACATGCCAAGTGGCAAGACCATAGGGGTGTTGAGAATTGATAGTTAAGAACTTTGATGCAATGATGAAGAAGGTGGTGAGTTCTTCCCCGGGGGATTCTTTTGTGGTTTCAGGTGAGGAATACTACCAGTCTACCCGTCTTCTGGATGCCCTGAGGAATCGGGCATCAGCTCTTTCTTTTGATACGGTAAGGCTTTTACCGGAGGATCTTTCTGATATAAGCCTCAGCGCCCTGTTCAGTGAAGGCTCTCTTTTCAACCCGGGGAAACTGGTGATAATTGGAGATGTTGATAAGCTTTCTAAATCGCAGAAGAGCGAGCTTTTAAAAATTTCGGCCGGAGGATTTGACCATATCCTTTATTGCAGAACTGCAGGACGGAAACCATCCAACGCCTTTCAGACAAAACTTGAAGCAGCCGGTGCGGGATTCACGTGCTGGGAACCATTTGCAAATCAGATGTGGAAGTGGACCAGAACCCTTGCTGCCGGACAGGGTATTTCGCTTACAAGAGACGGATCTCAAGCAGCAGAAGCAATTGCTTCCGGAAAACTGGAAAGACTTGCTGACATAATAATCAGGATAGCACTTTTTCATGGTGCCGGAGCGGAAGTGAACTCTTCCGGAGTGTATTCAGCAGTTAAGGGGCTTGAGGAAACCACTGCATTCCAATTCTGCGGCGAGGTGCTGTCCGGGAAAAGAGGTGCTGCAATGAGGTCTCTTTCGCTGCTTCTGCACTCAGGAGAAGAACCTATCAGGCTTCTTGCCCTTTTGTACAGTAAATGGAGGCAGGTGGCAGGAGCCAGAGAATTACTGCAAAGCGGGATGTCGCCGGAAGCAGTGGCTAAAAAACTGGGCTTCCCACAGTTCATCTGGCGTAATGTAGAGGAGAATGCAAGAAGACGCTCAAACAGCGTAGTTCCAGCGGTGTTAGAGACTTTTTCAGCTGCTGACTTCGGGTTAAAAAGAGGAACAGACCCGCTTGCATCAATTGCCTCTGTCGTTCTCTCCTTGACATCCGCCGGTAAATGAAGAAATATATCGCAGTGTATGGTGGTTTGTGGAAATTAAGACATTTGCGAATGGAGGGGTAATGGCGCTGGAAAGAAAGATCCAGGATCTCCTGGCAAGACGTACTGAGCTTTCCGAAAGGCTGTCTAATCTTGAGACCATGAGGGCGGAGACGAACCAGAGGGTTTATTCCAGAATCAGGGGCGATTATGACGATCAGCTTAACGATGTACTTGGTAAGCTTGGAGCCGAGAAGGGGTCTCTGGAGGGCAAGGTTAATGATCTGACGAAAAAGATCAATGAGCTTGAGAAAAAGCACCAGAGCGAGTCGGATCTTGTTGAGGAACTTCAGATAAGAGCAAGGCTCAGAGAGCACGATGAAAACGATCCTACTTTCCAGAAGGATCTGGACGCAGCTACCAAAAAGAGAAACTCCACAGCCGATGAGCTTGATGGCTTCCGCTCCGAGCTTGGCGATATGAAGAAGGTTCTCAGAGACGTAGAGGAAGCAACACAAGGCAAGTCAGCTAAATCTCCGAAGGCCAAGCCTGCAGAGGATAACGACAGCCTTGATGAACTTGACCTCGACGATGATCTTGATCTTGATGATGCCGATGATGGAGATGATGATAGCGTAAAGTGTCCGTCATGTTCTCATATAAATCCTCCACAGAAACTTTTCTGTGAGGAGTGCGGTGCTGCTCTCGATGAAGAAGAAAACATTGATGACGAGTTTGATCTTCTGGATGATGGAGATCTTGACCTTTAGTTAACTCAGTTATTGTTATGCAAATTACCGGTTCTGCTTACGCAGAGCCGGTAATTTTTTCTGACACGAGCTCAAGAATTTGTACTGCATTGAGGGCGGCACCCTTACGGACGTTGTCTGCGGTAACCCAGAACTGAATGATGCTTTGATCCATAGGATGGTTCCGGATCCTCCCTACAACTGTGTGGTTTGTTCCTTCCACTTCAACTGGTTGACAACCAAGTTCGCTTACCTTGACTCCAGGTGCTTTTTTCAGTTCCTGCTCCACCGTGTATGCAGAAACATTCTCTTTGAATTTGATTGTAACTGATTCAGTGTGTCCGATCATTACCGGAACTCTTGCACAGGCGGGAAACACAGGAAGATCCAATCCAAGAATTTTAGGAGTCTCCATTACGAGCTTGATCTCTTCGTCTGTGTAGCCCGATGGTTCAGGATCTCCAATCTCGCAAATGACGTTTCTATGAAACGACCCGGTTTCAGCTGCAAGCTTTTCCTGCCTGCGAAGTGCCGCAATTCCGTCTCGACCACTCCCTGAAACTGACTGATAGGTTGAAACTGAAACCCATTTAATTGGTGCAATGGTACGAAGTGGGCCAAGAGCCATTACCAGTTGAATTGTTGAACAGTTGGGGTTTGAGATAAGACGGTGATGCGGTTCTATATCTTCTCCGTTAACTTCTGGAACAACAAGGGGAACATTTTTGTCCATTCTGAATGCAGATGAGTTATCAATTACATATGCTCCTGCATTCAGTGCTTCAGGAACCCATGAATGAGCTGCTTCCGAGGATGTTGCTCCCAGAATAATCATGCCCTTTTCCCAGGAGGCATTTTGTATTATTTCAACAGTATGGGGGAGACCTCTAAAATTGATGGAACGACCGATACTTTTTTGGGTTGCAAAAAGTCTTAATTCACTAATGGAAAGGGAACTCTCCTGAAGAACAGAAATCATTTCGTTGCCAACAAGGCCTGTTGCTCCTGCTATACCCACTTTGGCCATGGTATACCTCCCCTGGTAAAATGCGTGAGGTTCATCTTTGTTACCGGGGTAATATTGTTCTTTTCGTCGTGCTCAGGCATTAGATTGCAAAATACAGGTATTACTTCCGAGCAATCCTCGGCAGTGGTTAGTGCTTCCACTGTCGAGATGTATCCTGAGCAGTCTGTGTTCCCAATTGTTCACGGCACCTCTGGAAGAATTGAAGCTGCTGTTATCCCGCTTCATGCTCCGCATCTCAGCGATCTTGTTTATACACCGGAGGATTGCCCTGCCGGAGACGGTACCATAAGATTGCTTGAAGCTTTGCTTAGAAGCCAGGGAGCTCCTTCCGATCTTGCTGCTTTACCATGGGTTGAAAGCAGCTATTACGTGGGGGATTATTCCCGTGTTGGAGCAGCCGGTCCCTGGCAGTTCATGAGCGGAACAGCAAGGCATTTCCAGATGAACATGACGGATGAGATCGACGAGCGTTATTCATGGACAGCTTCAACAAGAACTGCTTCAAACTATCTACTGTATCTCAAGAATCTTTTCGACGACTGGCATCTTGCTTTGGCAGCATACAATTGTGGAGAAGGGGCAATGCAGAGAGCTCTTTCCAATGCCACCAGGAAAGAATATGGCCTGATTGAGCTTCCTGGAGAAACTGATGCATTTGTTCCCAGATATTCAGCGGCACTGCAGGCTGTTCGTCAGCTTGAGAGGGAAGAGCCCGAGTTATCTGTTATATTGGTTCCGCCTGGGCTTGACTTAAGAATACTCGCAGCAGAAAGTAATATTGATCCGGAAATGCTTGCAGAGAGTAACAGAGGTTTTCTTAAAGAAGTTACACCGGTAGGACAACGGAACTGGGAAGTAGTAGTTCCCACCAGCCGTGCCTCTCTTGCTTTTCAGGTTGCCTGGTCAATAAGGCGAGACAGGTATGTTGTAAAAAGTGGAGATTCCTGGACATCGGTGGGGTCCGCCACTGGGATTCCTGTAAGTGACCTGATGGAGGTAAACAATTCATCAATGCCATTACCTGGTAATTACATGCTTTTACCTGAAAGTGGCAGGGTGCCGGTAAACTCGAACGCAGCTGTTAGTGCCGGTTTTTTCCAGTACACTGTCAGATCAGGGGATTCACTTGGCGGTATTGGTGCTCTTGTGGGCGTTTCCTCAAGAGAGGTGGCTTTATGGAATGATCTGTCTGCTTCAGCAGTGATCTATCCCGGGCAGAAATTGCTTCTCAGAGGCACTCCGCCAGAGGGATCGGGTTCTGTCGCAATTGTGAGAGCAAGCAGCCAGGTAACCCATGTAGTACAGGCGGGAGACTCAATGTGGGCATTGGCGGAGGAATATGGGATTTCAGTAGAACAGATAATGGAACTTAACGATAAAGATTCAGCGGCATTATCAATTGGTGAAAACCTGATCATTAAACCGGAGTAGGTATCATGGCATTTCTTTTCGGATCGAAGGCGCAGAGAACATTCAAGAAAATTCAGGATCTTGCTTCAGGCGACATGGTCGATCAGTCGGCTGTTATGGTAGAGGAAGAGCTTGATCTTCTTCTTTCGGATCACGAGGTATCCGCGAAGCTTGTTCCGTTTCTAATGGATATCGGGCACCCTGATCTGGGTGGAAGAATTGGTGAGAAGATAATGCGGACCCATTCAGATCTAAGAATGAGTGTTTCGCGTCTTCTAGAGGAAAAACAGGCTCAGTTTCCCAGGTCAATAGAGCTGCTCAGGGTAATATGGAGATCCAGGCTTCATCAGAGAGACTTTAACGGT
>JAOZLN010000142.1:490-1500 GCA_029934845.1 Candidatus Sabulitectum sp. | reverse complement strand
AAGAATGCAAAAATGAGAACTGAAAGGCTGACAGTTAACCGTTTCACGGATTCTGTTCACAGCGCTTTTCTGACCCTTGCCGGAGTTACAGGCAGAGAACTGGGATCAAGTATAGATCGAATTCTGGCATGGTCAATAGTAGTTCTGCAAAAGGGAGATGCCAAGGCGGCAATGGACATTCTTGTGGACGGTGCTGAGAGGTGCAGATTTCCCGAGGAGAGTCTTGCCAGACTCAGTGGGTGGATAGCAGCCAGCACCGGTGGAACCGACATGGATGTTAATCTTAAAAGGATCATGGTTCTAACTGCTATTGGAGATACTGAAAGGGCGATTTCAGAACTGCCCAGCTTGTACGAAGCAGAATCAGATGTGGTTAAAAAGGCGATTGCCCTCGTCGAGAAAGATCTGTTGCCATTTGATAAAACCCCAAGAGCAAGTATTTCCCTGGCGAGGTTGATCAGCGAGAACGGAAGAGTAGACGATGCAAGTCTTATCCTGGATAATCTTATCGACGAGAATGGTAACTCTTCGATACTTGAGCAGGCTGTAACAAATCTTGTTCTTAATTCTTCCAGTTTTGCAAGAGTGCACCTTCTGCAGGCACGACTTCGACTCACCAGAGGAGAAAATACACAGGCTCTCGACTCAGTAGACAGAGCTTTTCATTGCAATGATGTAGTCGATTCTCCAATCGTAGAGATCTGTCGCAAATTCATTGAATCAGGCGTAGACCGGGAAGGTCTTATTACAGGTAAGCTCGGGGAGTTTCTGGTTGAGAAAGGTGCAGTTGAAGATGCTGTAGAAGTGCTTGGTCTCAGTGCTCTTCAATCCCCTGAATGGGTTCTTGAGCAACTTCAGAAGCTTCTGAAGCGAGACAGGACCAGTGCCGCTGTATTAACTCTTCTTGCAGTTGTTTTACTTATCGATAAGCGAGGCGGTGAAGCAGCTGCGACTTTGAAGCATTTATCAGCACGACAGGATGTTAAGTCAAGACAGGATATAGTCTCAGT
>JAOZLN010000142.1:0-480 GCA_029934845.1 Candidatus Sabulitectum sp. | reverse complement strand
CTTATGGGATCTCACCTGGAATTAAGAAGGCTTAGAGCCGCCGCCGGGTATAAAACGGGTAGCGGCACAGAGTCCGCCGATGACTGGCTGGAGCTGCTGCTTGCAGGAGAAAAGCTGAAGGACAGAGCTCTCCTGGAGATCTTTGACAGAAAAGTGATGAAGAACAGAGGGGAAGAAATTCTGTCATCAGGATTTGCTCCAGGTTCGCCTTCCGGAGAATTGATTGTGGCTTCTGCAGGTATTTATTCCGGTAACTTTGAAGATTCAGCGAAGCATCTTGCGGCTGCTCTTGAAGAAAAAGAACTTGTTGACAGGGTAACCGGAATTGTTTCGGCTTTGCCATTCTCTTCAGTTTCGGCCATGAAACCAGCTCTGCTTTTTAAAGCGTTGAACAGGAATGGCCAGGGTGGGGTTGTGGAAAAACTTCTTCCTCTGATGGCTTCCACTGGAGCAGAGGACTGGATGGACAAACTTGCAGCT
>JAOZLN010000141.1 GCA_029934845.1 Candidatus Sabulitectum sp. | reverse complement strand
ACAAAAAGATATTCTGGCAGTTTTTCACTACATACCCCTTCATAGCGCTCCAGCTTAGATGTGAAAGTTGATTCAGATGGTTCATTTTTACCGGAAAGTGTTTACAGAGGAACTGATAAAGAACTGCCTGCAGGGCAAAAAGGATCTCTACAGACATGACAACAGCTCTCTGGGCCAGAGCAATTGTAGTAGCCACAGCCATACCGCCCACAACAAAAGGAGCCATGAACAGGCCTCTTATGGATTCTCTTACACCGATACCTCCAGGGATAAAGACCATCACAAGCGCGATCAGCCAGGAAGCCGGAGCAGCCAGAAGGCATACAGCCACCATGGCGTAAGGTGGTGTTGATGCCGGTACTCCAAAACCCCTGAACCACACATAAAGGGCAATGCTTCTAAGGGACCAGGAAAGAATGTGGGCACCGATGAATTTGAACTGGTCTTTGTGGCTTATATGGGGCAGCTCTTCCAGATCAACATCGAATTTCCTGGCAAGTTTTCTTGCGAAGAGCTTTTGTATTCCCGGTGCAAAAAGCATAAGAATAGCCAGCCCCGCTGAGATCCACAGAGCAATAGTGACCGCACCGGGAAGATCAGACCCAAGGAAGGGAAGAGCAACCAGTGCCAGTATTCCAAGAGCAACAAGCATGTAGATATTTTCCAGGACCAGAGCAGTTACACCCTTGAAGGTGCTGGTGCCGTTAACCCTGAGAAAAGTCAACCTGCCCAGAACCATCCAGAGCTTACCGGGCATATAGCTGCCCATCTGAGTGATGTACCAGTTCCTTCTTAGATCGCCCCGGTCGATCCTGGGTATTTTAAGTGCTTCAAGGATCTTCTGCCATGGAAGGGGAGCGAAGTAATAACCAAGCCATGCGAATGCGAAGGAAAGCAGCATGAGCGGTCTGCTTGCATTCTGCCTGGAGATCTCCCAGAAATCTTCCAGCTTGGGCTGCCAGTCTGGAAGCAGCTGGGAATAAAAATAGTAACCTGCGCCTAGAAGCAGTACGAGACCCGCCCAGTTCTGTATTTTATGGAAATATGAATTCTTATGCATTTACTTTTTTTCGCTTAATTGTTGAGAACAGAATAGACAACAGTATCAGCAGCAGAGCTGCAAGGCTTATTATACTACCATGTACTACATTCCGGCTGCTGTAGGAAAAATCTACAGTGTGTTCGCCAGCGGGAACCTGAACCCCGCGCATCCACCCGTTTGCTTGGTAGATAGTGCCGGCATTCCCGTCAACGGTTACTTCCCAGTTCGGATACCATGAGTCAGCCAGAACCAGATAACATGCTCCGGAAGTTTCAGTTCGTACGGTAACATGCTCCGGCAGATCAACAAGTATTTCTGTAGTGCCTACTACACCATCATACTCTACAGGTGTATCCTGGATAAATGATCTGATCTGCGGATCAATACCATTTTCAATGGCCTCAAAACCACGGTCAGCAGAGCCTTGAACAACTGATCTGGGAATAAAAGCTCGCGGCATGGGGTTTGCAGGATATCCCGGAAGCCCTTCCGCCAGCGCAGGCCGGAGCTGTTCCCAGCCAATAGAGCCTTCAGCGGAAGAATAGGCTGTCATGGCAGTTTGCCTTAGAACCCATGGTGATGAGGTTCTTACAAGAGCCATCAACCGGTCTGTGGTTGCAGTTTTCGCTGCATGGTAGCCGTACACAGATCTGATCCCAAGGGGAACCAGCTGGTTGCCACCGGGGAATACACGACCTTCTCCCGTGATCTCTCTCAGGTGAGGCGCGTCAGGGAACATCGATTCAATTGTTGTAGAAGTCAGATAAACCTGAAAATTCCTGTTGAACGGGATCAGTTCAACTGATGAAACCGCAAGTACTGCTGCAGCAAAGAGCCAGGCGGATCCTTTGCCCTTTCTCACTACAAATATCAATCCTGCAAGAAGCCCTGTTATCGTGAAAGCTCTTAGAAAGTCTTTTGAGAGCAGTGCAATTCTTCTTGCTATCACAGAGCCGAACCTGGAAGTATCTGCAATGCCATTATCTGTCCACCAGGATGCCTGCATGGCCCTTGAAAGCGGATCAGCAGCAAGCATCAGAACCAGGAACAGCCCGGAGGCACCAGCAAGAGTGATCATTACCTTTTTCAGCCTGGCAGCATGCGGTTCTCCTGCAAATAGAAAATCAAAGCCCATTCCTGATGCCAGCGCAAGAGATGAAGTTGTTACAAAAGCTGCCATATGAGGAGCCCGGAGCTTCCTGAATATTGGAATAACTTTGTAGAGCAGAGAGAAAACAGGGGTGTATCCGCCCCAGGAAACAATGGCTCCTGTGACAGTCAGAGTTAAAAGAGCCCATCTGATCTTCCTGTTCTTTCCGAAGATAAGCCCCAGAAGACCAAGCACAAAGAATGCAACACCCATGAATTCACTGGATAACCTGAGGCCGAGCCTGCCGAAGTAAACCGGTATGCCGTTGACCATGCTGTCTGTGAAGCCATGTCTTAACCCGAACATGCCGGGAAGAAACATAGTCAGAGTCTCTTCCGGGGCAAGAGAATAGCTGGAAGCAGCCTGAAGAGAAAGATCTTCTCCCCTGGAGGTGTGAGCGCTGAAAAGGTAACCGGGATAAAGCTGAACAGCAGCAAGAGCTCCGCCAAGAAGAAGGATCCCAGTCAGTCCGGCAAGGCTGGAAGAGATGGATCCTGCTGCGGGCTTTTTTATCAGAAACAGAGTTAGTACAAGGGCGCAACCGGCAGAGTAAAGGATCATCTGTGGATGACTGGAGAGCCCCTGCATTCCAATTGCAATTGCGCCGTAAGCGATGTATCTGGTATCAGATTTTTTTGACCACATGACCACAGCCCACAAAAGCAAAGGAAGCCATGCCCAGCAGATGATCTTGCTTCCGTGACCGGCGTAGAAAAGGGTATTTGCCCAGGCACCGGAGGCATAAGCGATTGCCCCGACCAGCGATCCCCACCGTGATATTCCTATAGATTTCAGGAAAAGCCAGGCGAACAACCCGGCAAGAACAAGATGTACAGGGAAGAGGAATCTGATGGCAACTTCTGAACCGAAGAGTATCATGGGAAGACCCCTGAGGGGATAGAATACCGGAGAGCTGAAGGATTCGTAAAAAGGAATGCCGCAGAAAATGTACGGGTTCCACAAGGGAAGTTCACCTTGAGAGAGGCGACTTTCCGTGTAGGAGAAGAACGGATAACCCTGACTGACTGTATCACTCATTTCTCCGCCGGGTAATCGGGCGGATGTGAATATGGTCCAGTATGTAAGAACAGCCAGAAGAGTCAGCGCAATTCCAAGAACGGTTTTTTCACCCTTGAACATTTATTCCTCCTGCGTGGGATCGAAATTTACTTTTCCATTATTCAGTAAGGCCAGTATTACTTCAATCATTGCCATGAAAAGTCTCTGCCCTGCAATTACCACTGCTGCAGGTGCTATCAGCATGGGCGCTGCTATGGCTGCAGCTGCAGCCTCGCGAACACCAACACCACCTGGAACGAAGAAAACAATATAGCCTGCCAGCCATGACAGAGGTGCAGCAGCCAGTGAATGAGAGAATTGCAGGTCAGTAAGCCCTGCTCCTTTTAGAAGAAGAAAAAGAGAGAGCCCCCGAACCATCCATAGAAGTGCATAGATAAGGGTGGCTGCTGCTGCTGTTTTTATTGATGGAAGCTCTCCGGTATCTATACCTTTTTTTCTGCAGATAAAGCTTTGCACCGGGTGCAGAAGAGGAAGAAGAAGTATGGCTGACGCCGCTGCAATTGCAGCAGTTCTTCCAGCTGTATGCTGGAACACTCCGGGGTTAATAACGGCAAGCACCATTACAATAAGCCCGATTGATGCCACGGTGAAGAACAATTCGTATGCAGTGGTTGCAGCAGCCCTTCCGGCTTTCATTCCACGAGCTTTCAAAAACCCCGCTCTGCCGGCGAACAACCAGATCTTTCCTGGAATGTATCTTCCAAGCTGGCTGGCATACCAGGCTGCAAACATTTCTCCAACTGGAATATTTGATCCCATTGATCGGCAGATAAGAACCCAGCCCGACGGGGTAAGGGCGAGGGAGGCAGTAAGAAGAACTGCCGAGATTGAAAGTTCACCCATATTAAGATGCCAGTTGTACCTGTCTACTTCTTCAAGCCAGCTGCCACCGTTCCTCCATATGAAGAATGCTGCCAGAGCTGCAAGCACAAAAAGTGCAATTCTTGATATCATGGCGAGTTTACTGCCTGTCACAAAAGCCCCTTTTCTCTGTACCAGTTCACAGCCTCAATGGCAGTAAGAGCGAAGGAGCGTTCTGCTGTGAATCCTTTCTTCCTCGCTTTGTCAGTATTACAGAATCTGTCCATCCCGAAGAGAGTGTATCTGCTTCTGGAAAGAGCCTTCGGGCAGAGTGGCCCCCAGGTAAGCGCAGTTCTGAAAACAAATCGGGGAATGGGAAGGAATTTCACTGATTTTCCCAGGGCAACTGAAATGTTCTGTGCCAGCTCCTTTACGGAAAGAACCTGCGGGCCTCCTATGTTGTAGATCCCCGTTGAAAGAACTCCGCCGGGAAAGCTTTGAAGCACAGCATCAGCAACATCTCTGACATCAGTCGGTCTTGTTCTTGCCGATCCGGACCCAACAAGGGGAAACCACCCCTTGTGTACCTGCCGGAAAAGAGGGAATTTATGCATATCTCCCGGACCGAATACAAAATCCGGTCTAAGAATTGTTACTTTGGAAGAGTTGGATATCAATTGTTTTTCTGCTTCCACTTTGGTGGATTCATAATCACCCATTGGATCATAACTTGAGTTTTCCTTCCCGTTGGCAGAAAGCCCCGTTACCCCGGGCGTGCTCAAGTGGATCAGTGGAATTCCCGCTTTCTCGCATTGGCTGCACAGAGCGGCCGGAAGATGTACATTGGCGGCTTGCAGCTCTTCAACAGTTGCCCCCTGGCCCCCAAGTCTTCCAGCACTGTTTACAACGATATCAATTTCAGCTGGAAGTTTTAAGAATGTACCATTGAGTGAAAAACTGTGCGAAAATACCTCGTGATCAGCCTTTTCCAGAGCGAGTTTTATGTATCTGCCAATAAAGCCCGATGCACCTGTAAGAAAGACATTCAAGAAATTGCCTCCAGAAGTTTGTGGGTATAGGATGACCATGAGAACTCGGAAGCTTTAGAGGCAATATTCTGTGTGGTAATTTCTTTTCCAGTAAGTGCAGAGCATTTCAATATTGCTTCAGCTATACTCTTCGGCGTTGCGTATTCTGCTGTTGTGCCTGTTCTGCCCGGGTCAATTGTCTCTGCAAGCCCGCCTTTGTCTGTTACCACCATGGGTTTCCCGAAAGCAAGTGCTATCTGTGCAATACCGCTCTGGGATGCTCTTCTGTATGGAAGAACTACAATATCTGCCGCATTGAACCATGTACCCACATCGCTGTCAGGTATGAAGGAATTCTTCCACAAAAGCCTGGGAGATTCATAATTACGGTCCGTATAGTTTTCTCCAGCGGCAATAATACGGTATTCTTCCGGAAGAAGGTTACAAGCTTCTATCAGAATATCCAGCCCCTTGTATTCCCTTACGAGTCCAAAGAAAAGAAGAGCTTTCTCTTCCTGTTTCAAACCCAGTTTCTTTCTTGCTTCCGCCCTTGATAAACCTGTGGACAGGTACTGGTTATAAATTGGGTGAAAAAGTCGAAGAGATTCTCTGCCGGTTAACGCTGCGTCCTTTTCAGCCTGTTCCGAATGAACCACAAGCAGATCCTGTCGGCTGAAGAAATGTTGTGAAAGGGCTTTAGCAAGAGGAAAAGACTCGTGGGGTTTGATGTTGTGGCATATGGCAACTGATTTTATACCTCCCGGGTTCACTGCGGTAAGACATGGGGAGAAGAACGGGTGCCACCATTGAGAGATAATCAGATCGGGATTCAAGTCGGCGATTGCCTGTCTTGTTTTCTTCCAGGAGAAGGGCTGATAAGAATGCAGTATACCCTCAGATCTGTTGTACCCATTTTCATACTGTGTTTTGCCGGGGAAAAGAAAACCGGGATAAAGGTGAGAGTAGTTTATGCCTGTTACATTGCAGTCTTCTTTCCCAAGGGCAGAGAAAAGCATTTTCCCGAATTGTGCTATTCCTCCCCGGTAGGGGGGAAGAGGGCTTACAAGAGCAATCCTCATTTTGTCTGAGAGGTTATTGTGTATGGTTTGCGGGGGTTGAAACGAAGAATCATTTCTCCCAGTAATCCCATTGAAATAAATTGCAATCCGGCAAGCATAAGAAATACACCCATGAGAAGAAGTGGCCTTTTCCCTATGGATTCGCCTCCGATCCAGAGGATTGAAAGGTATATGTTGATAACAAAACCAGTTAAAGAGAGCAGTGTACCTATTCCGCCGAAGAAATGAAGAGGTCTGTATGAATACCGACCAAGGAAAAGGACTGTTATCAGATCTGTATATCCTCTAAAGAACCTGGCAAGACCGTATTTGCTCTGTCCATGCTTTCGCGATCGATGATTCACGGCTTTCTCGCCAACCATAAAACCATTCCGAAAGGCAAGAACAGGGGTATATCGGTGCATTTCTCCATACAACTCAAGAGATTTGGCAGCAGCCTTTCTGTAAACTTTCAGCCCGCAGTTGAAATCATGAAGATGAATTCCAGTTGTAAGCCCTACAACGCTGTTGAATACTTTTGAAGGCAGTCGTTTTCCTGCAGGGTCATTTCTTACTTTCTTCCACCCGCTTACCAGATCTAAACCATCTTTTTCCATGAGCGCTATCA
>JAOZLN010000140.1 GCA_029934845.1 Candidatus Sabulitectum sp. | reverse complement strand
TCTCCCACAAAAATGGATCTGCCCTGTACATGAAGAATTGCATCAAAGTGTTTCATTGCTGAACACCCCTTGAAAGGTGAGCTCTGATCTGTGCTTTCAACAACTGGATCTTGTATTGCTTTGAGCCTCTTACATCACTAATAGGTGAGATCTCGTTTTCGGCCAGTTTGCACGCCTCTTTTATGGTTTCCTCCGAAAGGGTTTGACCGCAGAGATAGCTGCCGGTCCTGGCCAGAAGCAATGGAATGGGAGAGACACCGCCGGCAGAAACTCTTGCGAACAGAATAACACCATTATCGATCCTGAAAAGCATTGATGAATTCACGCTTGCGATATCCAGGAATTCCCGTTTAGCTACCTTCAATGATGAAAGGGTAGATCCAGGTTCCGGAAGGGGAAACGATATCTCGGTAAGGATATCCCCGGGCTGCATATCAAGTTTTTTGTACGAGAGGTAGAATTCCCGGAGAGGTATTGATCTGCCGGAAACGGTTACTGAGGCATCCAGTGCCAGAAATACAATGGCCATGTCTGCGATTGGAGAAGCGTTAATAATGTTTCCGCCCACAGTGGCTCTTGACCGGATCTGAGTTGAGGAAACTTTTGAAAGAAAGTTTTTCAACCCCGGAAGGATACTGGAAATCACAGGGGATCTTCTCAGCTGGTTGAATGTAACAGCTGAACCAACTCTTACAACTTCCCGGTCCCTGCGGATGTAGTTCAGATCATCTCTGCGGCAGAGAAAATCCGGCTGCTCACCGGAGAGCTTATTTGATGAGTGTACATAGATATCTGTTCCACCCGCCACAACAGTTCCATCAGAAGAATTTGTGCTGGATGGCAGTTTACCCAGTCTTTGTGAGATGGTTTTGAAGTAGGCGGGAATGTGTCCGTTGGCGATCAGCATATCCAGACGATTCTCCCATTTTTGGGGAAGGGCTTCAATTACACTGTGAACAGATCTTTTTACTGCAACATAACCGGTACATCGACAGATATTCCCATCAAGAGCTTCCATGGCTGCAGAAACAGTAAGTTCCGGTGAACCAAGAAGACAGCCTGTAAGGCTCATTATCATGCCCGGAGTACAGAATCCGCACTGAGAAGCGGCTTCATCGTAGAATGATCTTTGGAACGGGGTAAGTTCGTCGCTGTTGTCTGATGAAAGACCTTCAATTGTTACCAGATGGCAGCCTGCGATCTCTCCCAGGGGCAGAAGGCAGGAACAAAGAGCAGAGTATTCAATTCCATTCTTTACGGGTTTACCCACAACAACAGTACATGCGCCGCAGTCGCCCTCTCTGCACCCTTCTTTGGTGCCTTTCAGCCCATTCTGAGCTCTTATCCAGTCAAGAACAGGAAGCCCGCCTGGGCTGTCTGCCGATATTTCTTTGTTGTTGCAGATAAATGAGATCATAATTCCTCCTGTACTGAACAATAACTGAAATGCTCTGTCTGCGGTACTCCTGAACAAATGAACCCGGTTCAGTAGGGTTGTGTGTCTTGAACATAACGGATATATTCGCCTTTCTGATCAACGAAATTGACTTATTTATCCACCCCCGGAGGAGTTAAATACAAATGAGAAAATCTCTTGTTCTTGCAGTGCTTGCACTGATTCTTGCCGGGTGTGGCGAAGAGTCTATGCCGGTACAGACGGGTGAGGTGGGTTCTGTAATGGAAGAAGCCACTGAAGTAGGAGCTGTTGAACCAATGGCCAGGGTAGAGCGTCTTCGAGTAGCCACCACAACCAGCCTGTATGATACCGGTCTGTGGGGGTATCTTGAGCCCATGTTCGAGGACATGTATGATGTTGAGCTTGATGTTCTGTATGCCGGTACCGGTAAGGCTTTAGACTGGGGAATGCGCGGTGATGTTGATGTAATCACTGTTCACTCCAGAGCCAGAGAAGAATTGTTCGTTTCAGAGGGCTATGGTCCGGAGAGAGTTCCATTCGCTTATAACTATTTCCTTATAGTCGGTCCTGCTGATGATCCTGCAGGCATATCCGGTATGAGCCCCGAAGAGGCTTTCTCTGTTCTGATGGAAAATGGTGAGGCAGTTTTTGTCAGCAGGGGTGACGACTCCGGCACACACGGCAAGGAAAGATCCATCTGGACAGCTGCAGGTTATGATTATGAAACAGAAGTTCGCACAGCTGGCGCATGGTATGTTGAAGGCGGCAGCGGTATGGGTCCCACGCTGGTAATGGCCAACGAAATGCAGGGTTACACCCTTTCCGATATAGGCACGTATCTTGCATACCAGGGAGACCTTGACCTTGTTCCGGTTGTTGATCAGGGTGATGCTCTTTTGAATGTTTACTCGGTTCTTCAGGTGGGAGCATCCAGGAATCCAGAGCTTTCTGCAGCTCTTGTGGAGTTCCTTACCTCTTCTGAAGTTCAGCAGCTTATTGGTGATTATGGTGTTGAAGCTTATGGAATGCAGCTTTTCACTCCCTGCGCCGGGCAGAACATCCAGGTTGCGGAAGAATGTTCCATTTGATTGAAGCGTTCGGTATAGCCCTGAGGATGATTGTTTCCGGAGATACTGTTGTATTCTCTATCGCCTTAAGAACTTTGCTTATCGCTTCGGCATCCACCCTTGCTGCAACACTTCTTTTTGTGCCGCTGGGTTGTCTGATTCACTTTAACAGTTTCAGGGGCAAGCGTCTTGCTACAGGCTTTATACAGACCATGTACAGTGTGCCCACGGTTTTTGTAGGCATGCTTGTTTTTCTGATGATTTCCAGGACAGGTCCTCTGGGCGGTATGGGTATTCTGTTCAGCCCATGGGCAATTATTCTGGGTGAGATCGTTCTGATCTTCCCTATAATTACAGGATTGACCATTTCTGCCTTACAGGGCACAGGCAAAGGTCTTGAAGATACAGCCATCGCCCTTGGAGCCAGCCGTAGAACCATGGTTCTGAAGGTGCTTACAGAGGCCAGGTACACCATGTTTACCTCTGTTCTAATGGGTTTTGGCAGGGCATTGTCTGAAGTGGGTGTGGCAATCATGGTGGGTGGTAACATTGCTGGCCATACAAGAACTCTTACCACAGCCATTGCCCTTGGGGTAGGCAAAGGAGAAACTGCGTCTTCAATTGCACTTGGTCTGATCCTGTTGTTTCTGGCAATGATGGTAAGCATCATGGTGAATCTGCTTCAGCACGGAGGAAACAGATGATCCTTCAGATGAAGAATATCTACCTGAGGAAAGAGAAGAGCAGGATACTTGGAGGTGTTTCCATCAATGTTCCCGAAGGCAGCTTCTTCGTTCTTATGGGACCTACCGGGTGTGGAAAAACTTCTCTTCTTCGCCTGGCCGGTCTGCTGGATAAGCCGGATTCCGGTGAAGTTCATTTTCACGGAATACCTGTTCCGTCAAAAGGCGAAGCGCTTTTTCAGACAAGGCGACGGATCGCTACCATGTTTCAAAGCCCTGTGATGTTCAGGGGAACAGTATGGTCAAATATTTCATGGGGGCTGAAAATTCGAGGCGTTTCAAAAACTGAGATCGCCAGGCGCGTGGAACAGATACTGGATTTCACCGATCTGGAAAGCTTCGCTCACAGGGATGCATCCACCTTGTCGGGAGGGGAGAGGCGAAGAACCGCTCTGGCCAGGGCTCTGGTATTGAACCCGGAACTGCTGATACTTGACGAACCTACAACATCTCTTGACCCGTCATTCAAGCGTGACCTGCTAAAAAGACTGAGTGAGATCCACTCAAGAACCGGGACAACCTTCCTTATGGCCACTCATGATTTTACCGATGCTCTTGCCGTGGGTACCATTGGTGCAGTTATGCGTAACGGCCTTGTTACACAGGCAGGCTCTATAGACCAGCTTCTGTTCAAGCCCGAGAATTCTTTCATGGCTTCTTTTACAGGTATGCGAAACATATTTCCCGCAGAGTTTACCGGTTCTATGGCCAGAGTGGGCGAAGTTGATGTGGCCCACGCAGGAAACAGAAATGGTCATGGATTCCTGGCTATCCCACCTGAATCAATTGTGCTGGCTCTTTCAAAGAAAGTTACAAGTGAGCGCAACAGGCTCACTGGAATTGTTAAATCGGTTGAAAGAAGCGGTATAAACTGGGATGTTGTGGTTGAAGTAGCAGACATATCTTTTACGGTTGCAATTACTACCGGGGCACTTCATGAACTTTCAGTCACCACAGGTTCAAGTATTTATCTTTCCTTCAAAGCCAGTGCAGTGCATCTTTTCTAATTGAAATACTGTTTGCGTATGCAGAGAAAAAGAAACATCTTCAGACCGTTAATCAAAAGAGCAGAACTGCATTTTTTCTGAAGGGAACAAGATGACAGCACAGGTTCACTAGAAATTGATTTTGAACGGTGAGGTCACAACAATGATGTCCAGTCCGCTGGTGCCTGCTGACCATGAAATGCTCATAAAGCAGAGAGACTCTCAGATCCCTGATGCTTCCATTACCAGGTCATCTGCATGCTGGCGGAAGTATTTTGGTACCTGGGAGGTGAAGGACCGCAGGTTTTACCTTGTGAGTATTGAAGGGATGTTCAAGTTTAAAGAAGGAAGCAGCCCTGTTTTTGCCCACTGGTTCAGCGGCGAGCTTCGTGTACCCGGAGGTGAAATTATTCAATATGCGCACATGGGCTACCATTCTGTTTATGAAGAGGATATGTTTATTCTGATCGAGGAAGGAATAGTGAAAAAAACCTGGATTCTGGATAACCGCAGTTTACAGAAGGAGAAGTCTGCTGATGCTTGATGTTTTTGTAGATGCTGATGCATGCCCTGTTAAACAGGAAGTATTCCGGGTAGCTAAAAGATATGGCTTAAAGGTTATTCTGGTTTCTAACTCCTGGATGCGTATTCCCGCATCCAGCTGGCTGGAACTGGTTGTGGTGGATAAGGGCCCGGATGTGGCCGATGACTGGATAGTGGAACGTGCAGGCAAAGACGATATAGTTATTTCAGGAGACATTCCGCTTGCCTCCAGGTGTTTGAAAAAGGGGGCGGCAGTTATTGGCAATACCGGGCGTCCTTTCACCGAGAATAACATCGGAGATGTGCTTTCTTTAAGAAATCTTTTAACCGATCTTAGAGAGCAGGGAATGATCACAGGAGGACCGAAGCCCTTTGCAAAAAAAGACAGGTCAAGATTTCTGCAGGCTCTGGACGAGACCATAGTTAAGATCAGGATCAGGAATGGTATTCGTTAACATCTCATAGTGATAAATTTCCCTGACTTGCCCTTTTCTTTGCTGCATCGTTGTAGAAGCAGAAGATAAAGTTTGTTGCTGATTTTACCCCGGGAGAACCTGAACCTTTCGCAAAAAGATAGGCCAGGGTTCCTGCAGGGACTGGACGAGATGATAGTTAAGATTCTTCTGCGAAATCGTGACACTATCCAATGAGCAAAGGTAATACCGGATCAGGTAGACATAACTTTTGCCAGAAGCAGACTGAGTTCAGAGTTTCTGTATGGCTTCTGGATAAATCCGGAAAGCCCTTCTTTCATCAAGGCTTCAATGTCCTTTGATTTGGAAAAGCCCGAGGAAATAATCACTTTACAGTTTTTGTGGATCTCACGTATTATTGTGAAGGCCTCTCGGCCGTTCATTTCAGGCATGATCATATCCATAATAACAAGATCGATCTCTGCAAACTTTTCTTTGAATATCTCAACAGCGATCCTGCCATTCTCTGCAAGCAGAACCGAGTATCCCATTTCCTCCAGCATGAGTTTTCCCACTGATCTGATAAGCTCCTCATCATCCACCAGCATTATCTGGCCTGATCCTGTCACAGTACTTGCTTCATTCTGTTGAAAATTTGAATTTCCTGCGTTGCATGGCAGAGATATTCTGAAGGATGTGCCTATACCTACCTGGCTGCGTACACTGATCGCACCCAAGTGATCCTGCACAGTACCGTATACTGCCGCTAACCCCAGGCCGGTTCCAGAGCCTGGCTCACTTGTGGTGAAGAATGGCTCAAATATTTTCAGGAGATTCTCGGATGGAATTCCACAGCCGGTATCTTGAACCTCTATCTGAATGTACTTGCCTTCTTCGATCTCGAATGGACTGTTGTTGCAGTAGGTGGAATCAAGAACAATATTTGTTGTTCCTATCACAAGTTCACCACCATTGGGCATTGCGTGGCTTGCGTTTATTCCAAGATTAATAAGTGTGCTGTGAAGCCCTGAAGCATCTCCCGTTACGGTATGTACTGATGCGTTGTTATTTACCGTAATAGCTATTTTCTTATCAATGGTGCTGCGGAGTATAGAGACTGTATCATCAATTACATTGTGTATGTCTACAACGGATGAAATGATTTTTCCTTTGCGTCCGAATGCAAGCAGTTTAGCTGTAAGATCTGCAGCTCTGGTACTTGCATTTATTATCATATCAACACATTCTATTTCTTCTTCTCCAAGACTTACATCAGAAGATTTAAGAAGCTCTGCAGCTCCCATTATTGCTCCCAGCATGTTGTTGAAGTCGTGAGCTACTCCACCGGCAAGCTGCCCGATGGCATCCATTTTGCGACTGTGATTAAGCTGTTCTTCCAGTTGACATTGTTTACTGACATCATCGATTCGAATAACGGCACCGTCTAAATCGTGACCTGTCAGGGGGAAAATTGTTACATCCTCGTAATTAGTAACATTTCCGGATGTGAAGGGCCTCTTTTTTTCCAGTATTATCTCCCTGGTTTTTATACTGGATGCTACTTTTTCCATTTCGGTTGACATTTTGGGAAAAACGTCCGCAAGGTATCTTCCTTTTGCCATTGATGCCGAAGTTCCT